>DAIPYB010000049.1:0-10882 GCA_036782955.1 Pseudoxanthobacter sp.
CCATCACACTTTCGGTGATCTCGATGGTCAGCAGTTCCGGGTCAAGCCGGTAGCGCGACAGCACCTCTGCCACGAAGCCGGCAATGCCCGGGTCGCGCGCATTGATGGGCGACAGGTTCACCGAAACGCCGGGCACTGCGAGGCCGCGGGCGCGCCAGTCGGCCAGTTGCCGGCAGGCGGCATCGAGCGCCCAGCGTGCGATCGCGTCAATGAGCCCGATCTCCTCGGCAAGGGGAATGAACTTGGCCGGCGATATATCCTCCAGCACCGGGTCATGCCAGCGGGCTAGGGCCTCCACGCCATGCAGCACGCCATCGGCCGTGCGCGTCTGCGGCTGATAATGCAGCTTCAGTCGCCCGCCGCGCACGGCATCGCTCAGGGCGGCACCCAGCAACAGGCGCTCCTGCGCCAGTCGGTTCATGGCCGGGCTGAAGAAGCGCAGGCGGCCGCGGCCGGCGCTCTTGGCCTCGAACATCGCCGTATCGGCGTGCTTGAGCATGGTCTCGGCGTCGGGGCTGTCGTCGGGAAAGACGCTGATGCCGATGCTGGCCGACACCGGCAGGCTCAGCCCGTCGATTTCGAACGGCTGGGCGACAGCCTTGAGAATGCGCTCGGCCAGCGCGGCGGCATCGTCGCCGCTGCTGTCGGGCGAGACGAGAACGAACTCGTCGCCGCTGAGGCGGCTGACGAACTCGTCCGGCGTGGTGATACTCTGCAGGCGTTCGGCGAAAGCGAGCAGCAATGTATCGCCCGCATTGTGGCCGCGTGCATCGTTGACGGTCTTGAAACGGTCGATGTCGATCAGCAGCAGCGTCGCCGGCCGCCTGCCGGCGGCAGCCAGCGACAGCACCGCCTCCAGCTTTTCCTGCAACATGCGGCGGTTCGGCAGACCGGTCAGCGGGTCGAAATAAGCCAGCCGTTCGATATGGCCGCGCGCCTCGTGCCGCTCGATCGCCAGTGCCGAGAGGTGCAGGCAGGTATGCACGATCTGCTGGTGCCATGCGGAGGGCTGTTGCCGGTCGCGGAAATAAAGCGCGAAAGCGCCGGCGATCCGGCCATCCTGAAGGCGGATCGGATGCGACCAGCAAGCCCGGAGCCCGGCTGCCAGCGGCAGGCGGTTCCACTGGCGCCATGCCGGGCTCGCCCCGATATCCGGCGTCATGATGCTGCGGCCGAAATAGGCCGCCGTGCCACATGTGCCCACTTCCGGCCCCACGGAGAGGCCGTTCACGGCATCGGCGAAGCCTTCCGGCAGGCTGGGGCCGGCGAGCGGCCGCAGGCGCTTTTCCTCGTCCACCAGCAGGATCGAGCAGGCTACATCCGGCGCAATGACCTCGACCAGCCGGCACAGGTTGGTGGCGAGGCGGGGCAGGTCGTAATTCTCCGCCAGTTCGGCCAGAACATCGCGCTGCAACCGCTGCAGGGCGCGCTCCTGCGTGATCTCCGTCAGGAACACCACGATATGGCCCGGCCCACCTCCGGCATCGGGCATTGGCTCCAGACGGGCAGAGACCCAGAACGGCCGCCCGCCCGCCGTCAGCTCCAGTTCTCCCTCGAAACGCTGGCCCAGTGCCAGTTGGGCCTGCACCTCGGCAATGCGCGCCTGCTCGCAGCCGTCTTCCGCAAGCAGGCGGCAGAGAGGGGTGTTGAGCAGGGAATCCACCGGCTTTCCGGCGAACCGTGCAAGGGCGGAGTTGGCGAACAGGATTTGGAAGCCGGCATCCGTGACGGCGATGGCGCGATCCGTGGCCTCGGCTGCGAGAAGGCTGAACCGCAACGGAGAATCGGCCACGACCGCCGGCGGGGCGGCGAGAAGGACGGTCTCATCGCCGACTTGGCACACCTGAAAGACGGGGTGCGAGGCCGGGTCGTGCGAGGCCGGGTCGTGCACAGCCGCACGGAGGGCGACAGCCGGAGCCGGTTCACCCGCCACGACAGTGGGTAAGCCTTCCGGCAGCAGGGTCTGGAGGTCGGGTGGAAACGCTTCCGCCGACGAGGCACCGGTCAGGGCGAGCGCGGCAGGGCTGGCGTAGGTGATATGGCCATGACGGTCGGCGACGATCACGGCCTTGCACCCGCTTTCAAGAGCGGTGCGAAGGGCCTGAGCCGAAGGAGAGATACCTTCGGTCGCCGCCATTTATACCAGCTGCCCGGCAGACATTGTGTTCCCCCCGCAATCCCCGCGCCCGCGGTGTCGCTCCGTGGCCCCGGAGGGCCTGAAACGGAGCCGCTGCAAGCATATCTGCCCGAGCGGCAATGATCGTTACGGCCCTCGAATCCCGAATGCTACCAGATCATAAGACCTGCGATTGCGACCGCGAGCGAAAAAATGTTGATGGAACCGAATATCCGCCGGCGCTGGTTGCCGGGTGCTTACTGCCCTGTGAACACCGGCTTGCGCTTCTGCTCGAAGGCGGTGATGCCTTCCTTGTAATCGGCACTTTCATAAACGGTGCGCCGCATGTCCTGAATGCGCTCGAAGACCTGCGCGGCAATGGGCTGGAAGTCGGTCAGAACCCGCAGCTGTTCCTTGATGACGGCAACGGCCAGCGGCGCCTTGGTGGCCATGTGGGACGCCAGATCGAGCGTGAAGCTCTCGAGTTCCTCTTCCGCCACCAGATGGTTGACCACGCCCCACTGCATGGCGACATCGGCCTTGATGGGCGAGGCGGTGAAGAACATTTCCTTGATGAGGTTCAGCGGAAGCCGCCCGATGAAGTGCAGCAGGCCGGTCGTGTTATAGGGCAGGCCCAGATTGACTGGCGTGATGGCGAACGTGGCGGTGGCATCGGCGACGATCATGTCGCACGACAGCACGAGGTCGAAGGCGCCACCCCACACCGACCCGTGCACCATGGCGATCACGGGCGTCGGGAAGGAGCGGATTTCGCGCAGTGTGCGCTCCAGCGGGTCGGCATAGCGCAGCGGATCCACGCCGCCACGCGGCAGTTCCGAAATGTCATGCCCGGCCGACCAGACGCGGCAGTCGGAACCCGCGCGGATGATGACGACGCGCGCGCCTTCCGCCGCGAAATTCCTCAGTGCCTCCGTGATGCCATTCAGAACGCCTTCGCTCAGCGCATTGCGCTTCGCCGGATGGTTGAGCGTGATAATGCCGACCTTGTCGGTAATTTTCGTATCGACGAACGATTCCGGCGGGGCGACGAAAGGCTCGCTCATAAAGACTCTCCGGTTGGTGCAAGTGCGCGCAGGCATCCTGCCGGTTGCCGGCCGGTCACGCAAAGACCGTTTGGCCCGTTCGCCGGAATCTGCCCCGGCTGTTGCTCTCATACACCAAGCGGAATCACGGTCGCGCGCGTGAGGCCCAGACTTTCGGCCGGGCCGTCGCCCAGCACCCGCACGGGCTTCAGCAGGCCGGCTGCCGGCTCCGCCACGACAGCCGCCAGTTCCGGCGCGCCGTCATGCCAGAGGGCATCGATGCCGGGATGGGCGGCAAGGACGGCGGCCGCTCCGGGGCCGGCCCTGACGAGCGACAGCACGCCGGCAGGCAGAGCCTGCGCCAGCGCCTCGCAGGCAGAACCGGCGGCTTCCGGGCTGGCGAGCACGACGCGGTTACCGGCGGCAATGAGCGGCAGGATCGCCAGCGCGAGGAGGAGATTGTCGGCGGCCCCCGACAGAGCGATGCCGGCGACGCCGAACGGCTCGGCGCCGACCACTGCCAGACGACGCGGGCTGCCAGCCGGCAAGACCGAGCCAGTCGGCGCGGAAACGAGACCTGCCGCGAACAGGCGGACGATTTCGGCCGTTTCGCCGTCAAGGCGATCCGCAAGGCGGGCAAAGGTTGCCGCGCGGGCTGGTTCCGGCGCGGTGCTCCATGCCCCGGCCTTCATGGCGGCTTCCACCGCCGCGCCGGCGGTGCCGGTGGTGGCGATGTCCACAATTGCCTGCCGCCCGGTCGCCGCCGCTGCGGGTGCGCGGCCTCTCTGCCAGGCGGCGAAGCCCGCCAGGCCGCCGCTGACAGCATTGCCGCTCTCGCGCCTGCCGCATAACGGCAAATCCGGAGCAAGGACGGGCGGTGTGTTGATCCAGATCGCGCCGGCGCGGATGCGGGCCGACACATCGTGGGCGACATCGAGAGACTGGGTCCACAGGCTGGCGCAGAGGGCAAAGCGACCTGCGTTTGCCAGCATCACGGCTTCATCCGGCGTGCGGAAGGTGATGAGCCCGGCAACCGGCGCCGCGAGTGGCTCGGCGAGGATCGCGGCGCCCGGGCCGATATCCGTGACAAGGCCGGGGGGAAGCCACGTTGCATCGTCGTTGCCGTCTTGCGGCGCTTCGTTGCCCCGGAAGCGAGCCGATCCGCTGTCGCCGATATCCGCCTGCAGCCGGCGCAGGGCATCCCGGTACAGGCCGGGCAGCGGCAGCGGGCCGATATCGGTTGCAAGATCCAGCGGATCGCCGGCGACGAGCCGGTCGAGACGGGCGTGAAGGCGGGCGATCAGCCGGGGCGCGATGCCCTCCTGTACCAGCAGCAGGCGGCTGCCCTCCGGCCCGAACCCGCGCGGGCTCCATGCTGCCTCGGCAATTCCATCGGCGGCGGCATCGAGATCGGCATCCTCGAACACGATCAGAGGCGAAGGAGCGCCGGTCTGGAAGGACGTCGGCAGGCTGCGGGCGATAGCCGGTTCTGCCAGCCGGCGGGCGACCTGCGGGCGCGCGGCGCACCAGCCGGCGCTGACGGCGGGCGCCATCAGCAGCGCGCCGGTGGTGTCTTCCCCGCCGGGAAGGAGGGCGATCAGGCCGGACGGCAGGCCGGCGGCAGCGGCGATTTCGCCCAGCAGCAACAGCGCGGGCGCTGCCGCCGGATCGACTGTCACCACGACGGCGTTGCCTGCGGCCAGCGCGGCAGCAACCGTGCGCCCGAACCATTCCAGAGCTCCCCAGAGCGGCAGTGCCACCGCCACGACGCCGTAAGGTTCGGTACCTGTCGCGGCGCTATCGTTGCCAAGGGCGAGGGCCGCGTTGTAGCGCAGGCCCGCGACCAGGGCCGGGATGGCGACTTGCAATCCGTCGCGCAGCGGCCGCCCGGTAGAAAGGCTGTCCAGCAGCGCCAGTCGGCGGGACGCCCGGCCGACGCCATCGGCAAAGCCTTCCAGATGCGCCGCCCGGACCGACGGGCTGAGGCGCGCCCAGCCGCTCTGCGCCACGAGCGCGGCGGCGACGGCGGCCTCGATTTCCGCTGTGCCGGCAACGGCGACATGCGCCAGAATCTTGCCGGTGGCGGGGTTATGCACGGTCTGCAGTACGCCAGTCCCGGCCGGCTGCTGGGCACCATCAAGGAAGGCGGCGAGACGGTTGTCCCGCCGCGCCAGCCAGTCGAGCGCCTCGGCGGGCGATTGCAGGGCGGGGCCGGGGACCATGGACGTCAGAACCTCACGAACGAGAGCGGTGTCGGGCGAAGCCATCAGGAGCAGTCCCTCAAGAGCGCACAGGCAGCCACCGTTTTCAGAGGCCGCGAAAAAGATCAGGAAAGACCGGACCGCTGTTTCCCGGCCCGGGCGGGCAGTGGCTCAGGCCGGGGCGTGATAATCCGGGCGGGGCGGCTGGCCTGTGACAAGACTCTCCAGCGCCCGTTCGATATCGCCCAGCAGCGAACTGGCACCGATACGGAACAGCGACGGCGCCAGCCAATCAGGCCCGGCTTCGGCCTGCATCAACGACAGCCAGTTCAGTGCGTCGCCTGCCGTGCGCAGGCCGCCTGCCGGTTTGAAGCCAACCCGCCAGCCGGTGCGGGCGAAATAGTCCTGCGCTGCGCGCACCATCACCAGACTGACCGGCAGCGTGGCGTTGACGTCTTCCTTGCCGGTGGAGGTTTTGATGAAATCGGCGCCGGCCATCATCGCCACCATGCTGGCGCGATAGACGCCGGTCAGCGTCTTCAGATCGCCCGTGGCGAGGATGGCCTTCAGGTGTGCCGCGCCGCAGGCTTCCCGCATGGCCGCGACCTCGTCATAGAGCGCGCTCCAGTTGCCGGTCAGCGCATGGGCGCGGGTGATGACGATGTCGATTTCCGCCGCGCCTTCGGCAATGGCATAGCGGATTTCATCCAGCCGGGCGGCGAGCGGCGTCAGCCCGGCAGGAAAGCCCGTGGCGACCGAGGCGACGGGAATGCCACTGCCTTGCAGTGCCCGCACCGCCGGCGAAACCATGGTGGGATAGACGCAGACCGCCGCGACCTTGGGGGGCGCATCGCCAAGCCCGAGCGCGGCGGCAAGCTCCGGCCGCAGCGGGCTGCGCGCCTTGCGCGCCAGCCGTCCGACGCGGCCGGGGGTATCGTCACCGGCAAGCGTGGTCAGGTCGATAGCCTGCAATGCGCGCAACAGCCATGCGGCGCGATAGGCCCCCGCTGGCTGCGGCCGCGTAGCAAGGGCGGCAACACGACGATCGGTTGCGGGCCGGTTGACGGCAACGTCCGCGAACCACGCCGGTTCCAGCGCCATGCCGGGATTGCGCTGTTCCCGGGCGTGTCCGTCGCTGGCGGCTGCAGGCGCTGTCGGGGTCGGCATGGTGTCGTCTTTCGGTGCAGCGGAGGCGGACGGGCAGGCCGGTCCGGATTGGGTGGTCCGGGGCGGCGAGGACTTATGTCAGGCGAGCATGGCGGCGATCGTATCGGCAAGCTGGCCGGAGGCCTTGCTCATGGCACGGACATAATCCTGCGTCGAGGAACCGGCCGGTCGGACCGTCAGCCGCACGGCCTGCGTCGCGGTGCGGCCGCCACGCACCACGGCCACCTGTGCCAGCAGCAGGATATCGCCGTTCGCGTCGCGGTCGAGCCGCTGCAGGTTGACTTCAACCACCACATCCGGGGTTACGGAAAGAGTGCCGGTGTCATTGTAGACGAGCGAGCCGGGCAGGCGCTGGCCGAGATTTTCCGCCAGAACACGGCTGAACATGGCGCCCAGCGGATCGCCCCAGCGCTGGTTGCCGGCGATATCCACGCGGCTGTCCGCCGTGGAAAGAACGATCTGCGGCCGGTCGAGATAGCGCGCCAGACCGACATCGCGTACCTCGATCCGGGCCGGGCCGCGCGGCTGGGAAACGCCCTGCACGGGCGAAAGCGTGTAAAGCACCGGATCGGGCGAGGCGCAGCCGGCAAGCGCGAGGGCGGCCACGCCAAATGCCAGACCGCGCGCCCGGCCAAGCGACCCGCGACCTGCCGCACGCGGCACGGGGGCGGGCATCCGGAGGATGCGAGGGCGATGCGGTGTCATTGGTTCCCCTTTCCGCTGCGGCCGAGGATGAGTGCTTCCGGATGGGCGCTCAGGAGATCGGACACCACGCGCACCGAGCGGGCAGTATCGGTGAACTCGCCGATCATGCTGTCAAGCTGTCGCTTGAATCGCGAGCCGGCGCCATAGCCCTTATCGACCGAGCCGACCAGTGTGTTGATCTGGACCACGGCCTTGTTGAGTCCGTTGGCGATCTGCGGCAACTGCTGAAGCGCAGGGGTGAGCTGGGTATCGAGCTGCTGCATAACGGACTGCATCTGGGCCATGGTGCCCGCCAGAGCTTCCAGCGACTTGCGCAGATCGGGCGAGTTCAGAAGCTCGTTGGCCCCCGACAGCGAGCCGTTGAGGTTGTCGGCGATCTGATCCAGCGGCAGGCGGGCGAGCTTGTCCATGACGTCGGTCGCTGCCCGGCTGATGCTGTCGATCTGCGGCGGAACGCTGGGGATGACCTCCAGATCCTGCTGCGCGGCCATGGCTGCCTTCTTGGCCTGCGGGAAGAAGTCCAGCGCCAGAATCTGCTGTCCGGTCAGTAGGTTGGCACTGCGCAGCTGCGCCCGCATGCCCTGTCCCACCATCTGCCCGATGGCCTTGCGCAGTGCCGGATCGCTCATCTGTTCGTCCGACAGGCCGATGCGGCCGGGCTCCAGCTCATAATAGACCGGCACGCGGAACCGGTTGGAGTCCTTGTCATATTGCAGCGTCACATTGGTCACGGTGCCGATGGTGATGCCGTAAAGCTCGACCGGAGAGTTGGGGCCGAGCCCGCGCACCGACGAACCTTCGAAATAGGACACATAACGCAGCCGGCGGTGATATCCGGACGCGATGGCCGCAGCCTGATCCTGATAAAGCTTGAACTCGGTTCCGGCCTTCGCCTGCGGCGTCTCGCGCAGAGCCTCCGGCGTGTCGAAGGCAATGCCGCCGGCCAGCACCGCTTCCAGCGATTCCAGCTCGAAATCCACGCCGTTCGGCCCCAGCTTCACGGCGAAGCCCGACGCATTCCAGAAGTTCGTCGCATCGCGGACGTAGCGGTCATAGGGCGCGCGCACGAAGACGTGGATCGAGACATGGTCGCCCATGTCGGAGGGATCGTAGCCGAGCACCTGCCCGACATTGAAATCGCGGAAGAAGACAGGTGAGCCGGGGGTCAGCGATCCGAGCCGGCTGGCCGAGACCACATAGGCGGTGCCGGGCACGTCCGACTGCACGATTGGCGGCTGCGACAGGCCGTAGAAGTGATGCCGCGGTTCGCCGCCGCTCGTGCCGGGATCGACGGCGATATAGGCGCCGGAAAGCAGGGTATCGAGGCCGGAGACCTGGGTGATGCTGGCACGCGGGCGCACGACCCAGAACTGGGCGCCGCTGGTCAGCAGGTGGTCGGCATCGCGATTCATGCGGGCGGTCACGATGACGTGCTTCAGGTCATCGCTCAGGACCACGCTCTGCACCAGGCCGAGCTGGACATTCTTGTATTTGACCGGCGTCTTGCCCGCTTCGATGCCGTCGGCATCGCCGAAATTGATGGTGATCAGCGGCCCCTGCTGCGAAAGCGTGTGCCAGCCGAGGAAGGCGGCGATGAGGGCGGTGACGATGGGAATGATCCAGACCATCGAGATCCGCCGGTTTCTGCGAATCTTGGGCTGGCCTACCGGTCCGGCGCCGGGTTCCGGGCTGTGGGGGTGGTCGGGCATCGGGCCGGAATGGTGGGGATCGTTCGGTGTGCTCATCAGCGCTCACTTGAGCCGGCGAAACGGGAAAAGCGAAGGAAGGGCCGGGCGGGCCATGCTCAGGACGGGGATGGCTTCTCGGGCGGCGGGGCCGCCGTTGCCTGTGGCCCGTTCATGCCGGCGGCATCCCACATCAGGCGGGGATCGAACGATTCTGCCGCGATCATGGTGAGAATGACGACGCTGGCAAACGAAATGGCGCCGAGGCCCGGCTCGATGGTGGCGAGATTGCCAAGACGCACGAGGCCGACGAGGATGGACAGCATGAAGACGTCAATCATCGACCAGCGGCCGATGGCCTCCACGATGCGGTAGAGCACGGTGCGGTCGCGCAGCCGCGCCCTGGAGCGGCGCTGCGTCGTGACCAGCAAAATCGTCAGCCCGACAAGTTTCAGCACCGGCACCGTGATCGAGGCAAAAAACACCAGCAGCGCCAGCGGCAGCATGTCGGCCTGCACCAGCTCTACCACGCCGCTGAGGATCGTGTCGGGCGCCCCCCGGCCCATCGAAATCACGGTCATGACCGGGTAGAGGTTGGCCGGGATATAGAGAATGGTTGCGGCGATCACGAGTGCCCAGGTGCGGGTGAGGCTGTTGGGCTTGCGGGCATGCAGCGGTGCCCCGCACCGCGGGCAGGATGCCTCGAACGGCTGCGGCCGGCTGACGAGGCCGCAACACTCGCACCCGACAGCCCCTGAAAGCGTGCCGAGCGGTGTGTCGGCCTTCGTTCCCCGATCGCGCCGGTCAATGGCCTCCCACACCACTTCCGGGTCGAGCACGAGGTCAGCGGCGACGGTCGCCAGCATGACCCCGGCGAACGCGAAGACCGCGATCCCGATCTCGATACTCGCCATGTCGATCAGCTTGGCGTAGGCGACCAGCACGGCAAGCAGGAAAACCTCGATCATCGACCATGGCTTGAGACGCGCGGCCCAACGGAAGATGGGCGCCAGATGGCGCGGCGGGCGCCGCAGCCGCAGCGCCAGCAGAACATAGGAGGTGGCGAGAAGGCGGGCGACCGGCGCCACCAGCGTCGTGGCGGCGACGAGCGCGGCCAGTTCCCAGAAGCCTTGCTGGTCGAGCTGAAGGGAGCCTGTCACCAGATCGGCAGACACATTCTGACCGGAAATCGACATGGTCAGGAAGGGTGTGAAGGTCGCCAGCGTGAACAGGATCAGTGCGCAGAGCGCCAGCGCGAGCGAGCGGTCGACCGGGTCGCGGCGCGACCGCCGCAGCAGACCGTCGCAACGCTCGCAGCGTGCGGCGTGGCCCTCATCCAGCGTGGGCAGGAAGTGCATCCGCCCGCAATCGGGGCAGGCGCGCAGGAAGTGGGCGGGGGCGGTTCGTACAATGTCGCCGGATAGCGCTGCCGGCGCAGCGCTGTCAGCCGGAAGGGAACTCCCGCCGTGGGCATGGTTGTCCGCCACGGTATCTCCCACGATCGCGTACCTCGCAGTTCATGAAGCCCCCCGGCGCGGCCGGCGGGCCTGCCGGGTCCATTTATAACGACAAGCGGCGCGCGCGCCTTCCCAAAAAAGAAACGTCAGAGCGAGCGCTTTCCTTCGCTGTGCCCTGCCGAAGATCGGGAAACATATTGTGCCCCCGATTCCGGGCGGATTCTCGACAGAATCCTCCCCGAGCCGCGCGCAAATTGCTTCGGATCTCATCCGGTCTATGGGCAGTGAACGGGCGCTATGGCCGCTTCGGCGCATTTCCCGGAACTGTTTTGCGGCGGTTATCAACAGCCATATTGATGCCGGAAGTGCAGGCGTAGCGTGGAACTCTGGCCAGATCGGTCAGACGGCGTTAACTTCTTTTCCCCACCAGCAATCCCAGTATCCGGCGCTTTAGGTGTTGACGGCTTTGGGCGTGGCCCTTATAAGCCGGGTCACTGACGGGGCGCCG
>DAIPYB010000050.1:0-10869 GCA_036782955.1 Pseudoxanthobacter sp.
TCCCGGCGGACGGGCAGGGGCGCGACAACGCGGATTCCGGCCCGCTTCGCGATTGCGCAGTGACTGATGCGGGCGGGGCTGGTGCCATCGCCGGTCATCGCTGCCGGGTTGGGGCGCGCAGGTGATGCGAACGTTCCGCGCTCGCCGTCCCGGGTCGGAGCGGGTGGCGAAGGGCAGTCTTCCGGGCTCGGCCGCTCGGCCGGCACGACGAATGAACGCCCTGCGGAGCTGCGTCCGCGAGGCTCACGCCGGGGCGTCTTGACCGGACGAGGCGCAGGCTCCGGGCCGTCGGGCCGATGCGGGCGCCCTGATGAAGTGAGGGCCGCGATTTCGGGCGGCGCTTGCCGGAGTGGTGGCAAGTCCTTAAATTCCATCATTGATTGCGTCCGGCCGATCAGCCGTGCGAGGCCGGCGCGGCGGGGCGACGCTGTGCTTCGCCGGCGTTTGTGGCGAAGCGGGGTCAGTCCGTTCGCCGCAATGGACCGGTCACGGCAGGGCCGGATCGTCGGCGTCGGCGACGGCGACGGCGACGGCGACGGAGGGGGATGTTCGTGTCAGACGTGGCTTACGCTCATTCGGTTGACGGTCTGGAGCCGGCGGCGTGGGAGACACTGCCGGATCATCTGCTTGCAGTGCAGCGGGCCGCGGCGGCGCGCGGGCGGATTTTCGGGCTGGAGGGGCTGGCGGGCGTGGCCGGGCTGCTCCACGACCTCGGCAAGGCATCGCCGGAATTTCAGGCCTACATCCGGGGCGATGCCGCGAGCGGAGGCGATCATTCCGCGGCCGGGGCGGTGGCGGCGCAGGGGCTCTGGCCGGGGGTGGCGCCGCTGATTGCGCCGATCATTGCCGGCCATCACGCCGGGCTTGCGGACGGCCGCGACCTGGCCGACCGGCTGCAGCGCTGGCGTGCGGCGTGCGGCGATCCGGGCCGGTGGCTCGGCCTTCTTCCCGCGGTGCCGGCGCGCGAGGCGCTGGCGCCGACGCGCTCGTTCCGGCCGTCGCCGGCAGCCGGCTTCCACTGGCAGTTCCTGATCCGGATGCTGTTTTCCTGTCTTGTCGACGCGGATTCGGCCGAGACGGAGCGCTTTGTGGTGACGGCAAGGGGCGAGACCGTGCCCCGGCGCGTGAATGCGCCGCCGCTTTCGGAACTGCGCACCCGGCTTGACCGCTTTCTTGGCGAACTCGCCGGCAGCGCCCCGGATACCGCCGTCAACCGCCTGCGGGCGGAGGTTCTGGCGCGGGCCCGTGCGAAGGCGGTGCTGGAGCCGGGCCTGTTCACGCTGACGGTGCCGACCGGTGGCGGCAAGACGCTGGCTTCACTGGCCTTTGCACTGGATCACGCCCTGCGCCACGGCCTGCGGCGCATCATTTACGTGATCCCCTATACCTCGATCATCGACCAGACGGCCGATCAGTTCCGCCGCGCGCTTGGTGCACCGGAAGCCGTGCTGGAACACCATGCAAGCTTCGACTGGGATCGCGGCTTTCTGTCCGACGACAGCGGCGGACAAAGCCTGACGGCGCTGCGCCGCGCTGCGGAGACCTGGGATGCGCCGATTGTCGTGACCACGGCTGTGCAGTTCTTCGAGAGCCTGTTCGCCAACCGGCGTTCGCGCTGCCGCAAACTGCAGGCGATTCCCGACAGCGTGGTGGTGCTGGACGAGGTGCAGACCTTGCCGCTGAAGCTCGTCGGCCCCTGCCTCGCCGCCCTTCGCGAACTGGCGGTGAATTATCGGGTCAGCCCCGTGTTGTGCACGGCAACGCAGCCGGCGCTGCGTGAGCAGGATGGCATGAAAGGCGGGCTCGACATTCCCGATCTCCGCGAACTGGCGCCCGATCCGCCACGGCTTTATCGCGCCCTGAAACGGGTTGAGGTGGAGCGCCTCGAAGGCCCTGTTTCCGACGAGACCGTCGTTGCCCGCATGAAAGCGGCCGACGACGGGCAGATGCTGGTTATCGTCAACACCCGCGCCCACGCCCGCGCCCTTTATGACGCCATCCGCACTATGGAGGGCGCCTGCCATCTCACCACGCTGATGTGTGCCCGCCACCGCCGCGTGGTGCTGAGCGACATCAGGCAGCGTCTTGCCGCGGGGCTGCCGGTGCGCCTCGTAGCCACATCCCTGATCGAAGCCGGTGTCGATGTGGATTTTCCGGAAGTCTGGCGGGCAGCAACCGGTCTCGATGCCATTGCGCAGGCCGCCGGCCGGGCGAACCGGGAAGGGAAACGGAGCCGCGGCCGGGTTGTGGTCTTCGAGCCGGAGGCGGCGACGGTGCGCGGCGAAATTGCTCAGCGCTGGGGCGCGGTGCGCCCGGTGTTTCGCGCCGGAAGCGACCCGCTCGGGCTCGAAGCGGTGAAGGCCTATTTTCAGGAACTTTACTGGCGCAAGGGCGCGGCGGCGCTGGATGGTGCGATGCTGGCACTGAACGGCGACGGACAGAACCGGCTGCAGGGCATTCTGCCGGCCATTGCCGAGCACGCCGGCGGCATGGCTTTTCCCTTCGCTGCCATCGCAGACGGCTTCCGCATGATCGAGCAGGCCATGGACCCGGTGGTGGTGCCATGGCGGTCGGCGCCGGACGACGATGACGCCATGCGGCTTCTGGCCCGCATTGCCGCGGCTGAACGGCCGGCGCGCGACGATCTGCGCCGCCTGCAGTCTTATCTGGTGCCGATCCCCGCGCGCTGGCGCCGCGCGTGGCTTGCTGCCGGCGCGCTGGTGCCGGTTCATGCCGCGCTCGGCGATACGATGCTGAAATTCGAGACGCTGGCCTTCTATGACCCGCAGGCCGGGGTCAATCCGGCTGAAGGCGCGGGGATGAACGTCGATGATTGTATTATCTGAAAATATACATCGAAAGTACTTATCGATCATTTTAAATTCATATAAATAAATGAGACACTAATTAAGTAATTTTTATTAAAATAACATCGCATGATAATGAAGCCTATTTTTTATTACTAAATTGAAGTAATATAATAGGAATTTAGTCTTGTAATTATAGGAATACTCAGATATATTGCTGATATTTATTCATCTGTTCTCGCCGCTGGGGCCTTCCGGTGCTTCATGGCGGCTTTGCCGCGAGCCCGGATTTCGGCAGCTGGTCGGTCGGCTCCCGTGGCTGTGATGAGGCGTTTTCCTGAGTTGCGGCCGGCCCGAATCTCTGCCTATGGTTTGTATAGGCTGATTGTGAACAACCGGGGGAGGACAATGGCCTACGGCGTACGCCTTCATGTCACGGGCGAGCGGGCCTGCTTCACGCGGCCGGAAATGAAGGTCGAGCGGGTCTCCTACGATGTGATGACGCCCTCGGCGGCCCGCGGCATTCTGGAGGCCGTGCATTGGAAACCGGCCATCCGCTGGGTGGTCGACCGCATCCATGTGCTTCAGCCGATCCGCTTCCAGTCGTTCCGGCGCAACGAGGTTGGCATCAGGGCCAGCGCTGCGCTTGCCGCGCGGGCGATGCGCGAGCGCACCACGCACGGTCTTGGCATTGCGGTGGACGATAACCGCCAGCAGCGCGCCACCACCCTCCTGACCGATGTTGGTTACGTCATCGAAGCGCATTTCGAGATGACGGAGAAGGTCGGCGAAACCGATACGCCGGCCAAGCACCTCAGCATGTTCAACCGGCGCGCCTCGCAAGGGCAGTGCTTTCACCGGCCCTGTCTCGGCACGCGTGAGTTCGTGGCCGATTTCGCCCTCGTGCCCGAAGGCGAGCCGCTGCCGGAAAGCAGACTGCCGGCCGACCAGAGAAACCGCGATCTCGGCTGGATGCTGCTGGGCATCGATTTCGATAACGGCAGCGAGGCGCGCTTCTTCCGCGCCCGCCTTGAAGACGGTGTGCTGGACGTGGCGCGCTGCGTGGCGGAGGGAACCGCGCAGTGACGATCCTTCAGTCCCTCGACCACTATTACGACCGCATGGCCGCGCGCGGCGATGTGGACGCTCCCGGGACCACGCGGGAGAAGATCAGCTTCGCCATCGTGATCGACGCTGCCGGAACGCCGGCAGAGGTGATCGATCTGCGTGTACAGGCCGGCAAGCGTCAGGTGCCGCAGGTTCTTGCGGTTCCCGCCGCGGTTAAGCGCACGGCCGGCATTCTGCCGAACCTGTTCTGGGACAAGAGCGCCTATGTGCTGGGGCGCACCGCCGGCCCCGGCAAGCGCACGGCGGAGGAGCATGCAGCCTTTCGCACGCGTCACCTCGCGCTGCTCGCCGGTACCACCGATGCGGGCCTGCTCGCTCTCGCCCGCTTTCTCCAGAACTGGCAGCCGGAGCGGTTCGATGCCGCGCCGTTTTTTCCGGATATGCTCGACGCCAACATCGTGTTCCGTCTGGAGGGCGAACAGGCTTACCTGCATCAGCGCCCGGCCGCTCTGGCACTTCTGGCGGCGTCGTCGGCCGGGGAGGGCGGGCAGGCCGAGCGTCTTTGCCTGGTCACCGGCCGCCGTGCCGTGCCGGCGCGTCTGCACCCCTCCATCAAGGGTGTGGAAGGCGCACAATCGTCCGGCGCGGCGCTGGTTTCGTTCAACCTCGATGCCTTCGAGTCCTATGGCCGGTCGCAGGGCGACAATGCGCCGGTCAGCACGGAGGCTGCCCGTCGGTATGGCGAGGCGCTGAACGCGCTGCTCAGCCGCTCCTCCCGCAACCGGGTCCGCATCGGCGATGCCACCGTCGTGTTCTGGGCGGAAACGGAGGGCGTGGGCGAGGCCGCGGCGAAGGCGGCCGAGGACATCTTCGCCGGCATCTTCACCGATCTGCCGGCAAAGCCGGCCGAAAGCGACGAGGAAGCGGCCCGGAAGATCAGGTCCGCTCTGGCGGATGTGGCAAAGGGCCGTCCGCTGGCCGACCTTGGCCTGGGGCTGGCAGACGGCACGCACTTCCACGTTCTCGGGCTTTCGCCCAACGCGGCGCGGCTTTCGGTCCGCTTCTGGCTCAGCGACGATTTTCGTGTGTTTGCCGGCCGTCTCGCGCGCCATGCCGCGGCACTGGCGCTGGAGCCGGTGCCGGTGGGCTGGGGGCGGGGGCCGTCGCTGCAGCGGCTGCTGGTGCGCACCACCGCGGCGCAGGAGAAGTTTGAGAATATTCCGCCGCTGCTTGCCGGCGAGCTTGCCCGCGCCATTCTCGCCGGCACGCCCTATCCGCGCACGCTGCTTTCTGCCGTCATCCAGCGCGTAAGGGCGGGCGACGACCCGTCCACCGGCTGGCATGCGGCCGCGGTCAAAGCCGTGCTGATCCGATCCGGAAACTGGGAGAATGCCCCCGTGAGCCTTGAAAAGGAGACGTCCGACGCGGCCTATGTGCTCGGCCGGCTGTTCGCCGCCCTTGAGACGGCACAGTACCTTGCCCTCGGCCGTGTCAATGCCACCATCCGCGACCGCTTCTTCGGTGCGGCTTCCGCCACGCCGGCCACGGTGTTTCCGCCGCTGATGCGGGGCGTGCAGAGCCATTTTTCAAAGCTGCGCAAGCAGGGCAAGGGTGGCTGGCTGGAGCGCGATATCGAGGAGATCATCGGTCTGCTGCCCTCCCATCTTCCCCGCACGCTGGGGCTGGAGGCGCAGGGCCGGTTTGTGATCGGCTACTATCACCAGCGCCATTATTTCAGGGCCCGACCCGACGCGGCGGCCGATATCCAGAACACGCCCGAGGAGAGCCAAGATGGCGAAGCCTGATGCGCCGGCTGTGACGCAGCGCCACGAGTTCGTGCTGTATTTCGACGTCACCAACGGCAACCCCAACGGCGATCCCGATGCCGGCAACCTGCCGCGTCTCGACCCGGAAACCAGCCTCGGCCTCGTCTCGGACGTCTGCCTCAAGCGCAAGATCCGCAACTATGTCGCCCTCGCCCGGGAAGAGCAGCCCGGCTACGAAATCTATATGCGCGAGGGCGCCACGCTGAATCTGGAGCACAAGCGGGCCTGGACGGCACTGATGCCTGAGGTGACGAAGGCAGAGGAACTGAAGAAGCTGCCGAAGGATGTCGCCAAAGCCCATGAACTGACGCGGTGGATGTGCGCGAATTTCTGGGATATCCGCACCTTCGGCGCCGTCATGACCACGGGTGTCAACTGTGGTCAGGTGCGCGGGCCGGTGCAGATTGCCTTTGCCCGCTCGGTGGAGCCGGTGGTGCCGCTGGAAATCTCCATCACCCGCCTCGCCGCCACGACAGAGGCGGATGCGGAGGCCAAGGGCGGGCGGACGATGGGCCGCAAGCACATCATCCCCTATGGCCTCTACCGCGTGCACGGCTTCATTTCCGCTCCGCTGGCCTCCCATCCCGTCAAGGGAACCGGCTTCTCCGGGGACGATCTGGAGCTTCTGCTGCAGGCGCTGGAGGACATGTTCGAGCACGATCGCTCAGCCGCGCGCGGCGAAATGGCGGCCCGGAAACTCATCGTGTTCCGCCATGAAAGCGCGCTCGGTAACGCCCACGCCGGCGCTCTGTTCGATCGTGTCCGGCACTGGCGGCGCGTCGACGACGAAAACCGGCCCATTGGTGCCCGGCTCGACAATCTGCCGCCCGCCCGCGCGTTCGATGATTACGCCATCACCATCGACCGCGAGAACCTGCCCGCGGGCGTCGAGATCATCGAGAGGCTCTGAGCCATGCCGCCAGCGCCGACGCGGGATCAGGAAGAAGCCCTTATCCCGCTGTCGGCGCTGCAGCATTATCTGTTCTGTCCGCGCCAGTGCGCCCTGATCCATGTGGAGCAGCTCTGGGCGGAAGATGCAGCGACGGCGGAAGGCCGCCTGATGCACGAGGCGGCCGATGCGGGCCGGGGCGAGACGCGGCCGGGCGTGCACATTGCGCGCGCTCTGATGCTGCGCTCGCTCAGCCTCGGCGTTTCCGGCAAGGCCGATGTCGTGGAATTTCGCGGGTCTGCCCGGCTTCCCTTTCCGGTGGAATACAAGCGCGGCCGTCCCAAGAGCCATCGGGCTGACGAGGTTCAGCTCTGCGCCCAGGCGATCTGCCTTGAGGAGATGTTCGGCCAGCCGGTTGCGGAAGGCGCGCTGTTCTATGGCGAGACACGGCGCCGGCAGCCTGTTGTCTTCGATGCCGGGCTGCGCAGCCTGACCGCGCAGGTGGCGGCCGCCGCCCGCGCCATGATCGTTGCCGGCCGCACACCGCCCCCCGTTGCGTCACCGGCCTGCCGGCGCTGCTCGCTGCATGATCTCTGTCAGCCGGAGCAACTGGAACATCCGCCCCGGGTCGCGCGCTGGCTGGCAAACCGGATTGGGTAATTTAATCCCATGATAAAGCTGCGCAATACGCTTTACATCACCCGCGAGGATGCCTGGCTGCGCAAGGACGGCGCCAATCTGGTGGTCGAGGTGGAGGGCCGCGAGGCGGCGCGCGCGCCGCTGCACATGCTGGATGGTGTTGTCACCTTCAGCCGTCCCGGCCTGTCGCCGGCCCTGATGGCGGCCTGTGCGGAGGCGGGCATCACCATCTCCTGCCTCGATCCGAACGGCCGCTTTCTGGCGCGTATCGAAGGGCCGCGGAGCGGCAACGTTCTGCTGCGCCGGGCACAGTTTCGTGCCGTCGATGAACCGGCGCGCATGCTGCCGGTGGTGCGGGCCATCGTGGCGGCTAAGGTTGCCAACCAGCGCACTGTGCTGCGCCGGGCGCTGCGCGACCACGGCGAGAGCCTGACGGAGGCCGCCGGCGCCAGCCTCGGCGATGCCGAAGCCCGCCTCACGGATATCGCGCGCCGCGCGCTGGTCGTTGCCGATGCCGACATGCTGCGCGGTCTGGAGGGAGAGGCGGCCGCCCGCTATTTCGGCGTCTTCGCCCATCTCATCCGCAGCGATGACCCGGCCTTTGCCTTCACCGGCCGGTCCCGCCGCCCGCCGCTTGACCGTGTGAACGCCCTGCTGTCCTTTCTCTATGCCATGCTCGGCCACGATTGCCGCTCGGCACTGGAGGCCCACGGGCTTGATCCGCAGGTCGGCTTCCTGCATCGCGACCGGCCCGGACGCTCCGGTCTGGCGCTGGACCTCATGGAAGAGATGCGCCCGGTTCTGGCAGACCGCCTTGTCCTCAGCCTGATCAACCGCCGGCAACTGACGGCCGGCGACTTTATCGTCGAGGAGGCCGGCGGTGTGCGGCTGACCGACGAGGCGCGCCGCAGCGTTCTGATCGCCTGGCAGGAGCGCAAGCGAGACGAACTGCGGCATCCGTTTCTTGAAGAGACGATCCCGCTTGGCCTTCTTCCCCATGTGCAGGCGCAGCTTCTCGCGCGCTACCTGCGCGGCGATCTGGACGGATACCCCGCCTTCATCTGGAAATGAGCTGCGATGCTGATGCTCATCACCTATGATGTCTCAACGGTGACGCCGACAGGTGCGCGGCGGCTGCGCCGCGTGGCGCGTGCCTGCCTCGACTATGGCCAGCGGGTTCAGAACTCGGTCTTCGAGTGCGAGGTGGATCCGGCGCAATGGACCGTGCTCCGGGCCCGCCTCATCGCCGAGATCGACACGCAGCACGATAGTCTGCGGTTCTATCGCCTTGGCGCCGACGGTCACCGCCGCGTAGAGCACATCGGCGCGAAAGCGGTGCCGGACCTCGATGAGCCGATGATCGTATAGCTGCCGGCCGCCGGCCACTGCCGCGCGAACCTCAAGCACGCACGCTTCCCCCGCCCGGTTCGCGCACCATGCAAGCCCCTGACAGAAATAGCCGCCCGCCACCGCGCCGGCCTCCGCCCGCCTGCCACACCCCCCGCCGCCCACCCGTTCGCGCACCAGCCCCCATTTCTCATTTGCAACCACGGTGTTAAGAAGAGGGAGTCGCCCCCTCACGGGGGCGTGGGTTGAAACCGCTCGCTCGCTGAAATGCGCCAGACGCTGGCGAGTCGCCCCCTCACGGGGGCGTGGGTTGAAACTATGTATCAGACCAGATTATTGACTATGTGCCGCGTCGCC
This sequence comes from Pseudoxanthobacter sp., assembly GCA_036782955.1. Classification (GTDB taxonomy): domain Bacteria; phylum Pseudomonadota; class Alphaproteobacteria; order Rhizobiales; family Segnochrobactraceae; genus Pseudoxanthobacter. The sequence goes on from DAIPYB010000050.1 coordinate 8,934, forward strand.
CCCTCACGGGGGCGTGGGTTGAAACGGAGTGGTCAGGCCAGCATCGTGGCCACTTTGTCGCGTCGCCCCCTCACGGGGGCGTGGGTTGAAACATGCTAGTACCCACACTAGGCGCTATAAAGAGCAGGGTCGCCCCCTCACGGGGGCGTGGGTTGAAACTGGCGGATCAACGACCTGCTGTCCGGCAGCCGGGGCGTCGCCCCCTCACGGGGGCGTGGGTTGAAACTCGCCGGATATAGCCGTAGCGCCTCGCGTGGCGCGTCGCCCCCTCACGGGGGCGTGGGTTGAAACGTGCCGGGCCTCGTCGGCGAGAACGACGCGAAGTGGTCGCCCCCTCACGGGGGCGTGGGTTGAAACCGGCAGTCCGGGGGGGAAGCGCTGCGTCCTCCAGTCGCCCCCTCACGGGGGCGTGGGTTGAAACCCGCGTTGCGGCCTCGCGCACCGCCGTCGTGTCCGGGTCGCCCCCTCACGGGGGCGTGGGTTGAAACTTCGTGCGCCACCGCCGGGCGGTAGCGGCCGCTCGGTCGCCCCCTCACGGGGGCGTGGGTTGAAACGACACAATGCTAGCTCATTACCTGCTGGACGAGAGTCGCCCCCTCACGGGGGCGTGGGTTGAAACGTCAGGACAAGCCCGTTCTTTCCCGCCGTCCGAAGTCGCCCCCTCACGGGGGCGTGGGTTGAAACCGCCGACAGCATCGGATAAGCGCCGGCAGTCGGCGTCGCCCCCTCACGGGGGCGTGGGTTGAAACGCCACTTCGGTCGGCGCGTAAAAATCCAGCTCGGCGTCGCCCCCTCACGGGGGCGTGGGTTGAAACACGGCTCCGGTCTCGGGATCAATAGACCCGTGCTCGTCGCCCCCTCACGGGGGCGTGGGTTGAAACAGGGTTAATTTCGCATAGGATCGCATTGCGTCCGTGGTCGCCCCCTCACGGGGGCGTGGGTTGAAACTTGCGGGCGCCGTTACTCGCATGCTCAAGGCGCGGTCGCCCCCTCACGGGGGCGTGGGTTGAAACAAGCCTTAGAAAGCTTTCTAGCTAAGAGACCCAGGTCGCCCCCTCACGGGGGCGTGGGTTGAAACATACTTCTCGACAACGCCCTCGAGCTCGTCCTCAGTCGCCCCCTCACGGGGGCGTGGGTTGAAACAAAGCCCGCCGGCTCGTGACGCCGATCATCAAGGAGTCGCCCCCTCACGGGGGCGTGGGTTGAAACGATAACCGCCGCAGCGGCAGGATTGATGGATGCAGGTCGCCCCCTCACGGGGGCGTGGGTTGAAACTTTAACGTCGACTCGAAAAGCTATGTCCGCGGTAGTCGCCCCCTCACGGGGGCGTGGGTTGAAACGCATGATCATCACGCGTACTCCTCGATAATCACGTCGCCCCCTCACGGGGGCGTGGGTTGAAACAGTGAGGTGCGCGTGCTCGGGCAGGCCGGGACGCGGTCGCCCCCTCACGGGGGCGTGGGTTGAAACTCACGTCGGGCGCGCGCCAGTTGCTGGGCGTAGTAGTCGCCCCCTCACGGGGGCGTGGGTTGAAACGTGCCCATCGATTTCGCCGCGTATCGGGAAATTGGTCGCCCCCTCACGGGGGCGTGGGTTGAAACCGCGGCGGCGGCTTCGGCCGCCGCCGTTTCGGCCGGTCGCCCCCTCACGGGGGCGTGGGTTGAAACAGGCACTTGAGGCCGACAGCGGCGCGCCGGTCCGGTCGCCCCCTCACGGGGGCGTGGGTTGAAACCATTATCTCTGCCCCAGATTACTTGAATGTCTTGGTCGCCCCCTCACGGGGGCGTGGGTTGAAACCCGCCAATCAGCGGGCACGAAGCGCTCGAGGCCGGTCGCCCCCTCACGGGGGCGTGGGTTGAAACTGGACGCCGTCAGCGTCCGGCACGGCGTCCCCGTGGTCGCCCCCTCACGGGGGCGTGGGTTGAAACCGTCGGCG
>DAIPYB010000051.1:0-10866 GCA_036782955.1 Pseudoxanthobacter sp.
CTGGAGCATCTGGGCGAGGCGGAGGCCGCCGCCGCGGTGATCGCCGCCATGGAGCGCGTGACAGCCGCAGCCTCGGTCTTGACGCCCGACATGGGTGGCTGCGCCTCGACGCAGGCTGTCGCGGCTGCCGTGACTGCCGCCCTTGGCCGGTGACCCGCGCCCTTCCGTTGACCGATGCGGCGACGAGGCTTTCGCTCGTCAGCGGGCGGCAGAGACCGATGCCGCCCGCTGGCCCGCGCGCTGGCCGAGCCAGACGCTGAACAATACGATGACGGCGCCCGTCGCCTGAGCCGGCCCCAGCGCCTGCCCCAGCAGGAGCCAGCCGAGGAGGACGGCGGTCAGCGGGCTCAGGAAGCCGAAGGACGTGACCGTGGCCGGGCCGAGCCGGGCGATGCCGCGGAACCAGAAGAAATAGGTCAGTGCCGCGCCGATCAGGCTGAGCCACGCAAGGCCGGCAAGGTTGGTTGTCGTCGGCACCGGAAAGCCGGGTTCGAGCGCAAGGGCAAACGGCAGCAGCAACAGCCCGCCTGCCGTGAGTTGCCAGCAGGTGACGGCCAGCGGCGAGGCGGGCGGCAGCCATTTGCGCGTCATGACCGTGCCGGCTCCCATCGACAACGCGCCTATGAGAGCGGCGGCAACGCCGGTCGGATCGAGCTTTGCCTGCGGCCCGAGGATCAGCAGCCCGACGCCGGCAATTCCGGCGAGAGCCGCGAACAGGCCGGCCGGGCGGATGCGCGTTCCGAGGATCGGGCGCGACAGCATCAGCACGATCAGTGGCTGGGTTGCGCCGAGGGTTGCTGCCACGCCGCCCGGCAGCCGGTAGGCCGCCACGAACAGGGCGGCCCAGAAGATCGTGAAATTCAGCGCCCCCAGAATGAAGATGCGGACGAGCCAGCTGCGGGCCGGCAGCTGGCGGACGACCGCGAGCAGGATCAGGCCCGCCGGCAGGGCGCGCAACATGCCGACCGTCAGCGGAAAACCGGCCGGCAGCATCTGGGTGGTGACGATATAGGTGCTGCCCCAGATCACGGGCGCGGCAGCGGTCAGGACGATATCGCTCGTGCGGGCCACGGCTTCCTCCATTTATCTCGATATCAAGATAAATAGAGATAGCTTGATGTCAAGATAGATTGGGGCTAGCGTGGCGCCATGGATCATGTGGACCGCATTCTCGAGCAGTGGCACCGCGAGCGGCCGGACCTCGATGTCGCCCCGATGGGAACGTTCGGGCGCCTGAAGCGCCTCGTCACTCATCTCAGCCTGCGTATCGATGCAGTGTTCGAAGCGGGAGGGCTGAATGCGGCAAGCTTCGACGTGCTTGCCACGTTGCGTCGCTCCGGCGCGCCCTATGCACTCAGCCCGTCTGCGCTGATCGACTGGACGATGGTCACCTCCGGCACCATGACCAACCGCATCGACCGGCTGGAGAAGGCCGGGCTCGTCACCCGCACGCCGGACCCGAACGACGGGCGTGGAACCGTGGTGGCCCTGACGGAGAAGGGTTTCACGCTGATCGACGGGCTGATCGGCGAGCACGTTGCGAACGAGCATCGTCTCCTCGGGGCGCTCGACAGGGACGAGGCCGCCGAACTCGACCGGTTGCTGGCGAAATGGCTGGCCTGCTTCGAGCCTGAACCTTTGCCGCCCGAAGATGCAGCGCCGAAAAGGGAAGCCTGCCAGCCGTGAAGCGCGGCCCGGCGCGCTGGTGCTCCGGCGGTTCCGCAGCGCGGTCAGGGGCGTCCATCGGTTCGCAGGTCGCCGGGCTCCGCAGGTTTCCGGAACTGACGGCGCCAGCGAAGATAGGGGATGGAGACGACCGTCGAGGCAATCACGTAACTGGCGAGAATGACGATGGTCCGCGGCCCCTGAAAGGCCGTTGCGATGATGACGGCGATGCCGAGGTGACGGGTGGAGCAGGCGATGGCCAGCGTGGTCCGGTCACCATCCTCCGGGCCGCCGCACAGGTGGCCGATAGCCAGTGCAATCGTCATTGTTGCAAGCAGTGCCACGATTCCCAGCGGGCGGATGCCGGCCAGCATCTGCCAGTTGCCGGCCAGCAGCACCACGCTCGCCACGGCCAGTGTCAGGGCGGCCAGCATTGACAGCCGGGTTGCCCACCGGGCGGTGAGGGCCGGAAACAGCGCGCCGAGCACCATGCCGGCCACCAGCGGCGCCAGAAAAGCGATGCTGATGGCGGAGGCGGCCTGCCGCCATGAAAGTTCTGCCGCAACGCCGAAATGCCGGGCGAGAAGGGCCACCCAAAGCGGCGTCAGCACGATGGCCAGAAACGAGGAGACGACCACGAGGCTGAACCCATAGGCGCCATCGCCGTAATTCTGCAGTTTGCGCGGCAACAGGGGCGCGCCGGCCGAGACCGCCAGAACAAGCAGCGCCGCCTTGACGCCGGTGCCGAGTGGCAGCAGTTCCACCAGCACGAACGTGACCAGCGGCACGAGCACATACATGGCGAGCACCGAGCGCGCCAGCAGAGCCGGCCGTCGCAAGAGATAAGTCGCGTCGGCGAGTGTGGCTCCCATGCCGATCGACAGGATCAGCACGGACATGGCCAGCTTGATGGCGACGAGCGCGGTAAACATCATGGACGGATCATCCCAGTGGATCGATCAACGCGACGGCGCCCGGCCATGGATTCGCAGGGCGTCTGAGTCGCCTGCCGTGACGCTACCGCACCGCTGGCCTTTCGGCCGCATCCGGTATCGCCCGGAGCGGGGGCATGTCTGCCCGGCGCATGTGCCGGTCGTCGGCGCGTTGGCTCGTCGCCTTTCCAGTCGCGATGCGCCACTTGGTGCCTGCGACAGGCAGGGTGGCTGCGGGTGACGGAGCCCACAGAGTGGCCCACCGGCAGCACGGCGGGCCGGTTGCAGGATAAAGCCCGCCACCATCCTTGCCTTAGGGGCGGTGGCGCAGCCGGGCGAAATAGTTCTTCAGCATGGCCGCGGGGATGCGCTTTGCGAGGGCCTGCCGCAGGGAACCCGGCAGGTCGGGCGCGGCTTCCTCTGGCGGCAGCCGCAGGCCAGCCACCGCAACGCGACCGTCGGAAACCTTGCGGGCAACCAGCGATGCCTCGCCGAAAGCGATGGAGTCGTTTTCTTCCGGCTCATCGTCGAAGCGGCTGGCAAAAAGGTCGGCTACCGTCATCGTCATCTGCGGGCCTGTGACGGGCAGGCCATAAAGCTCCGACAGGATGCCAAGCACCGCGCCGCCGTTGAAGCGGAACTCGCCCACCGAGGCCGCCTCGCGCAGCGAGGTTTCGCCGAAGGGACGGAACAGGCGGTCAAGCTCGGCCACCCGCGTGGTGGGGGCTACCAGATAGGCATAGTCGCCGGGCACCAGCCGGCCGGCATCGACCGGATTCAGGATGTCGTCGCCACGCACCACCAGCACCAGCGTCGCCCAGCCGGGCAGCACGGTATCGCCTGCCGCCGCCGGACTGTCTGCCACCAGCGGATAGCCGACGAGTTCGCGGTCAGCCTGTCCGGGCAGATCCAGTTCGGTGCGGGTCACGGGCCGGGAAGTGCGCGCCAAAGCGATGTCGAGCCGCCGCGCCGCGGTTCTGATGGTCCAGCCCTGCACCAGAAGCGACACCAGCACCACGCAGAAAGCGACGTTGAAATAAAGCTGGGCATTCGGCAGGCCCGCCAGCATCGGGATGGAAGCCATGAAGATGCTGACGGCGCCGCGCAGGCCGACCCACGAGATGAAGGTCTTTTCCCGCGTGGTGAAACCGAACGGTGTCAGGCACAGCCACACCGCCAGCGGCCGGCCGACCGCGATGAGGAAGATCGCGATCGTCAGCCCCGGCAGCCAGACGCTCGCAAGCGCGGTCGGCGTGATCAGCAGGCCGAGCACGAGGAACATGCCGATCTGACACAGCCATGTGGTGGTGGAGAGGAACACCATGGTGTTCGGCAGCCCGCGCACCGGTCGGTTGCCGGTGATGAGGCCGGCCAGATACACCGCCAGAAAGCCGCTGCCGCCCGCCGCCGCCGTCAGGCTGTAGATCAGCACCGCCAGCGTGACGACGAGCGCGCCGTGCAGGCCCGCCGGCAGGGCGAGGCGGTTCAGCGCCAGCACGATGGCGAAGCCGCCGGTCACGCCCAGTCCGGTGCCGAGCACGGCCTGTCGGGCGAGGTCGCTGAGGATCGTCCATTCCCAGACCCCGCCGCCGCTGGCCAGCAGATCGACCAGCAGGATGACGAGAAACACCGCCACCGGATCGTTGGTGCCCGATTCGATTTCCAGCGTTGCGCCCACCCGGCGCCGGAGCTGCAGTCCGCCGGCGCGCAGCAGGAAGAACACCGCCGCGGCGTCGGTGGAGGCGACCGCCGCGCCCAGCAACAGCCCCTCGGTCCAGCCGATGCCGAGCAGGAAATGGGCCAGCGCGCCCGTAAGCCCCGCCGTTATGGCTACGCCGCCGGTGGATAGCAGCAGCGCGGGCGCGAAGGCGCCGCGCGCTGCGCGCAGGCGTGTGTGCACGCCGCCATCGAACAGAATGATGGCCAGCGCCGTCGAGCCGATGAGATAGGCGAGCCGGTAGTCGGCAAAGCGGATGCCGCCGGGGCCCTCCTCGCCCATCAGCATGCCCAGCGCGAGGAACACCAGAATCAGCGGCGCGCCGAACCGGGTGGCAACCAGCGAGGACAGGATGCCGACCGCCACCAGCAGAGAGGCCAGCATCAGGACGGTATCGATGAAGCTGATACTGGTCATAAGCTCTCTCGGCGGCAGTGTCGCAGTGCGGCTGTGCCCTTGCGCGGGGGGAAAGGCGAGGTCACAATTGTCCGACCATAAACCAGACGCGCTGACAATATGTTATCCCCGGTTGCGGGGGTGCTGCGCGGGCAGGCCGCAGCGGGTCGGGTGGCGTGGTGCCCGTCGTGGCCGCTGCAGGGTGGAACAGCGTGTCAGCGGTTGCTTTAGGACCGAAGAATACGCATTGTCGCCGCCGGGCCGGCTCTTCAGGGCGTCTGGATTCTGACCGGTTTGCAGGCATCCGGCAAGGATGCCCGGCCCGATGGCAATGAAAAGAGAAGCCGGCGTCAACGCCGCCATGCGAATGCGGAAGGCGTTCGCCTGGGGGAGAATGCAGTCAAGGCAGCCGATATCTCTTCCCGCGGTCGGCTGCCGTCGGGGCCCGTCTGGCCGAGTGTGGAATGATGGAAATTGAACAGTCGGTTAAAGACGATCTCGAGGCCCTCTCGGCAAGGCTCAAGTCGGCGCAGAGGGATCTGATTCTCTCCGCCGCGCGGGTACGGATGCTGCCGGGCGAGAGCCTCGTGCGCCGTATCGCCGAGCTTGAGCAGGCGATCGTCGCGACGGAAACGCTGATCGACGAGATATCCTGACCGGGCCGGCGGCCTCCGGCAGCTGCTGAGCCGCCGGCTGCCGTTTCCCCGGCTTTGCCCGTAGTCGGGTTTGCTCTTGCCCGCGCCGGGCGGCGCTGCTATTTGCGACGCCCCGCCGCGCTCCTTCCCGGTAAATCGTTTCCGGCCGGTCGCCCTGTCGGCGGGCACGGGCGAGGGCCACGCGAATCGGCATCATGCATTGCGGACTGGACTTCGGCACGTCCAACACCACGCTGGGTGTTGTGGCGGATGGCGCGCCGCGCCTTGCTGCGCTTGAGGGCAGCCACGTTACATTGCCAAGCGCGGCCTTCTTCGGCCCCGGCGACGGGGTGCGGGCCGGCGACAGGGCGCCCCGCATCGGCCGCGCCGCCATTGCGGCCTATCTCGAAGGCGAGGATGGGCGCCTGATGCGGGCGCTGAAATCGGTGCTGGGCACGGCGCTGATCGACGAGACAACGCTGGTCGGCCGCAACCGCGTCGGCTTTCGGGATGTCATCGCGCGTTTCCTGTCGGCGGTGCGTCACCGCGCCGAAGCCGATCTCGGAACCGATCTCACCGACGTGGTGATGGGGCGGCCGGTGCAGTTCGTCACCGACGATGCCGAGGCCAATGCCCGCGATAAAGCCGCGCTTGGCGATATCGCCCGTGCTGTGGGCTTTCGCAATGTCGCCTTTCAGTTCGAGCCGGTCGCGGCGGCGCTGGAATATGAGCGCAGCCTGAATCAGGAGGAACTGGCGCTGGTGGCCGATATCGGCGGCGGCACCTCCGACTTCACCGTGATCCGGCTCGGTCCCGACCGCGCCCGGCGCGAGGAGCGGGTCGCCGACGTGCTGGCCAACGAAGGCGTGCGCATCGGCGGCACGGACTTCGACAGCAAGCTCTCTCTCGCCACGATCATGCCGCTGCTGGGCTATCGCACCCCGCTGCTGCGCTCCGGCCTCGATGTGCCGAGCTGGTATTATTTCGATCTCTCCACATGGTCGCGCATCAACATGCTCTACCAGCCGAACGTCATCGGCGGGCTGGCGGAGGTGCGCCGGCAGGCCCGGCAACCGGACCTGATCGACCGGTTGGTGCATGTGCTGCACGAGCACGCCGGCCACGGTCTGCTGATGGTGGCGGAGCAGGCGAAGATCGTTCTGTCGGATGCGCTCACGACCACCATGGCGCTTGATCTGATCGAGCGCGGGCTTTCCGAGACGGTTGGCCGCGACCGTTTCGTTTCCGCCACGCAGACGCTGGCCGATGGCATCGCCGGGCGCATTGGCGATTGCCTGACGGCGGCCGGCGTGACCGCGGACGAGATCGACGCGGTGTTCCTGACCGGCGGCTCGACATCGCTGCCGCATGTGCGCCGGGCGATTCTGGCCGGAGTGCCGGCGGCCCGTGCCATGGACGGCGATCGCTTCGGCGCCGTGGGTCTGGGCCTCGGTCTGGATGCGCGACGCCGGTTCGGCTGAGCGCGAGACAGTCTGTCCGCCCGCAAACAGAGCCTTCGGTAACGAGTGGAACGGCCGGCAACCCCCAAGGTTGCCGGCCGTTTTGTCTTGTTTTGACTCCATCGCCGCAAAGTTATGCTTACGTGCCGGGTAAAAGCAAATTTTGGCTCAAGTGGACTTATTGATAATTTATTGTCGTATTTTAATTACAGAAAAATAGATCATATTAAATAATTATCATCTTGATATTCTGTATAATAAATATAGATGACTCTTATTTTTCATGCTGTTGTGTAGTGAATGAAAGTATGGAATATTTCTGGCGTGATATTGTTATTGCTTTGATTGTTTTCGGCCTCTTTTGCCCGCAGGGGTTCGGGGCGTCGTGTTTCAGAACAAGTGTTGTGTCGCGTTGGATTCCGAAGGGGTGGGATCTGTGCGGCACCGGGGCCGGCGTTGTGCCGGAGCGTGCCGGGAGGACAGGGTTGCCTGTCGCCGGCGGCATTTCGCGTCTCCCGACGGAGGTGTGCTGAAGAGGCACCGCCGGATGGGCCGCGCGACCGGCCGTCACGGCGGGCATGCCATGGCAGACAGTGAAGCGCGGACAGGCGCGGCGCGGGCGGCGGGGCTTCTTGGTCTCGCGGTGGGCGCCGTCGGGCCGCGCATCGGCTGGTCCTCCCCGTTTTTGAGGGGGAGTTCAACGCGCGTGGTGACAGAACCGTTTTCCGGCGCTGTGCCTCAGCTTCGCAAGCCCGCCCGCAGGGTGCGGGTTTCGGCTGAAACGGTCCGTCTGTGCCTTGTTCTGCTGGATTTTCTGGTGTTCTCGGTCAGCAGCACGATCGGCAACGCCGCGTATCTCTATTTCTTCCTCGGCGACAGCGCGTTCACGCTGACCCGTCTGATCGAGCTCGCCAACGCCGGCTTCGTTGGCAGCCTGGTGTTCCTGCTCGTCATCAATGCCAACGGCGGCTACAACATCGCCAATATCCTGCGCCGCGGATCGCAGTTCAGGGTCGTTTTTCGCGGCGTTCTGGCGGCCGTTCTGTTCTATCTCTGCCTGCTTTTTCTGGTCAAAGTCAGCGATACCATGTCGCGCGGCGGCATCGTTGTCTTCACGATGGTGGCTATCGTACTGGGCTTTCTCGCCCGGCGGCTCGCAGCAAGGGCTATCGTCTGGCTGTTCACTGCCGGCTATGTCAGCGGACCGCGCACGGTGGTGCTGGGCGAGCCGCAGGAGATTGCCTTCCTTTCCGGGCGGCGGGGACTGCTGCAATCCGGGCTGAACGAGGTGGCGCGGTTTGAGTTGCCCGCGCCGGCTCACGGGCCGATGCGCGCGGTTTCCGATGCGGCGGTGGTGGCCGACGTCGTGGCCTGCGTGCAGCAGAACGGCGTGGAGCAGGTCGTGCTGGCGATGTCGTGGGCGCATGACGAGCGGCTGACATGGCTGCGCGAGCAACTGCGCATCCTTCCGATCCCCGTGCAGCTCCTGCCGGATTCCTCCTCCCAGCGCATCACGCGGGATTGCGCCAGCATCGATCTCGGCCAGACCACCGCCTATGAACTGCAACGCGAGCCGCTGTCGCGGTTCGAGCGGGCGCAGAAGCGGGCGCTGGACATCTCGCTTTCCGCGCTGGCGATCGCCGTGCTGTCACCGGTGCTGTTGATCTGCGCGCTTGCGGTCCGTGTCACCTCGCCGGGACCGGTCATCTTCCGCCAGCATCGGTCCGGGTTCGGGGGGCGGAAATTCGCTATCTACAAGTTCCGCTCCATGAGCGTGATGGAGAATGGTGCGACGGTGACGCAGGCAACCCGCGACGACAAGCGCATCACCGCCGTCGGACGCGTCTTGCGTGCCACCAGCCTCGATGAATTGCCGCAGCTGTTCAACGTGCTGTTCGGGTCCATGTCGCTGGTCGGGCCACGGCCCCATGCCCTGGCCCACGATGACGAGTTCGCGCGCTTCATTTCCAACTATGCTTTCCGCCACCATGTGAAGCCGGGCATCACCGGCTGGGCGCAGGCGCACGGGTTGCGGGGCGAGACCCGCACCCGCGAGCAGATCGTGCGCCGGGTGCAGCATGACCTCTGGTATATCGACAACTGGTCGATCTGGCTCGATATCTGGATCCTGTTCGCCACGGTTCTGGTGGTGCTGAAGCGTTCCAACGCCTACTGAAGCGGTGTTTTCCGGCGCTTTCGCCTCGCCCACGCCGGCAACTGCCGCTATAGACAGCCGCCAGAGATAAACCGGCCGCCACCCGGCGGCTCTTTCCGGCGCCACGGGCGCCGGGGCACGGCGGAGCGCAAGCCATGGTCTTGGAACTGGAACGGCAGCCGGCAGCGGAAGGACTGGCGGGCAGGGGCAGCTTGCTGCCGGCGCCCGATAGCGGTCAGGCGAAGGGCGAATCGTTTGTCCTCACGCTGTCCTGCATCAACCGGCCCGGCATCGTCGCGGCTGTCGCCACCTTCCTGTTCGAGAACGGCTGCAACATTCTCGACGCCAATCAATATGATGACCGTTCCACCGGCCGTTTCTTCATGCGCGTCGGCCTCAATGCCGTGCGCGAAGGGCTGGGGCTGGAGGCGCTGAAAGCGGGCTTCGCCGCCATCGCCGGGCCGTTCGACATGCGCTGGTCGCTGCGTGCGCGTGCTGAGCGCCGTCGTGTGATGCTGATGGTCTCCAAGTCCGACCACTGCCTCGCCGATCTCGTCTATCGCTGGCGCATCGGCGAAATCCCGATGGAGATCGCCGCCATCGTCTCCAATCATCCGCGTGAGGTTTATGCCCATCTCGATTTCGGCGATGTGCCGTTCCATCACCTGCCGGTGACGCGCGAGACCAAGATGGAGCAGGAGGCTCGGGTCTGGCAGACCGTGCAGGAAAGCCGCAGCGAGGTGGTCGTGCTGGCGCGCTACATGCAGGTGCTGTCGGAAGGACTGGCAGCCAAGCTCTCGGGCCGCTGCATCAACATCCACCACTCGTTCCTGCCCGGTTTCAAGGGCGCCAAGCCCTATCATCAGGCCTTCGAGCGTGGCGTGAAGCTGATCGGCGCCACGGCCCATTACGTCACGTCCGACCTCGATGAGGGGCCGATCATCGAGCAGGATGTGGAGCGGGTTTCTCACCACGCCACGCCGGAGGATCTGGTCCGCAAGGGCCGCGATATCGAGCGCCGCGTGCTGGCGCGGGCGCTCTCCTGGCATCTGGAAGACCGCGTTCTGCTCAACGGCAAGCGCACCGTCGTCTTCGCCGACTGAGGGGTGATTTGCACCGCTTGCGCGGCACGGCGGGTGGGCGTGGAGCGGAACAGGTCTGGAATCCACAGGGCAAGATGCTGGAAATAAAGGCGGAATCAAATTCGCTGGCGGAATGGTGAAAAGCTGAAAAAGCCCCTTGATTCCGCAGCGCTCCCCGCCTAGTTTCCGCCTCGTTCCCGACGCCGCCGGCTCCCAATAGCCGGCCGTCAGCAGGATAGGGCGTTTGCCCGACCTGCATGGCAGTGGAGGGAATGGCAAAGGTTGGGGCCATAGCTCAGTTGGGAGAGCGCTTGAATGGCATTCAAGAGGTCGTCGGTTCGATTCCGATTGGCTCCACCATCTCTTTCGACGGCGCAGGGAATGCGGATGCCCTGTTCCGGACGCTTTCAAGGCTAAAGACCCGCACGTGTCCTTCCGGGTGCTCGTCCCCAAGACGAGTGCGGCAGATGGCAGGGTTCAGACCCGCTCAGCCCCCCGGACGCAGGCACGGCAAGAGTGGGGCCATAGCTCAGTTGGGAGAGCGCTTGAATGGCATTCAAGAGGTCGTCGGTTCGATTCCGATTGGCTCCACCATCTCTTCTGGAAAAGCCCGGTCCGCAAGGCCGGGCTTTTCTGTTTTGGGCTTATTGCTTCCCGGTGCCGCAGGATTGGCGCACATGATCCGACCTGCTCCCCGCCGCATCCGTGAACGCGGCGGGGCAGGCGAGATCAGACGTTCAGCAGCAGATATTCGCGTTCCCATGAGGAAATGACGCGGTTGTAGAGCTGCCATTCCAGCGTCTTCACCTCCACGAAGGCATCGA
>DAIPYB010000052.1:0-10782 GCA_036782955.1 Pseudoxanthobacter sp.
ATCGGCAATGTTGAGGACTGGCTGCTGCGCAGCGCCCGGCCCGCGCCGTGGCCCGGCTTGAGGAATGGCGGCGGCGGGCGACAGAGGAATATCGCCGCCTGCTCTATGTGGGCCTGACGCGCGCGGCGGACCAGCTCATCGTGTGCGGCTGGCAACCGGTGCGCGGCGTAGCCACAGGGTCATGGACCGACCTCGTCCGCAAAGGTCTCGCCGGCCACCTGCAGCCGGCAACGGATGTTCTCGGCTATCCGGTGGAGCGCTGGCAGCGCACCGTCGCCGCCCCTCCCGCGCAGGACGGTGCAGCCGCGCCCACGACGCCGGCACCGGATGGCGGGCAGGCCGGCGCCCCGGTCTGGATGGCATCGCCTGCCGCCCCGGCGCCGCAGGGGCCGCGTCCTGTGGCGCCGTCTTCCGCCCTGTCGCTGGCCGCCGAGGAGCCCGACGACGCGCTGGCCGCCTTTTCCGTGCCGCTGCCGGCCTCCGGCGGCAACGGCGCCGCCCTGGCCCTCGCCCGGGGTCGCATGGTGCACAGGGCGATGGAGGTGGCCGCAGGCCGCGCCTTTGCCGACATTGCGGAGCGGCGTGACATGCTCACCCGCCTCATTGCCGGCGAGGCCGCCGGCCTGCCCGGCGGCGCGGCCATGGCCGCACGCCTCGTGGAAGAAGTGATGGCCGTTCTTGACGATGCTGCCTTCGCGCCGCTGTTCGGCCCCGGCGGACGCTCGGAAGTGGCGCTGACCGGCGTGCTGACGGCACGCGACGGAACCCTGATCGAGGTTTCAGGACGGATCGACCGCCTCGTGGTGGAGGCCGACCGCGTGCTGATCCTCGACTTCAAGACCGACCGCAACGTGCCGCCGGGGCCGGAGGCCGTGCCGGACAGCCATCTGGCGCAGATGGCGCTCTATCGCGCCCTCGTCGCCAGCCTCTATCCGGGCCATGGCGTGGAAGCGGCGCTGCTCTACACCGCCGGCCCGCGCCTGCTGATGTTGCCCGAAACGGCGCTGGATGCCCTCGCGGTCCGCCTGCTGGCGGGCGACGGACCGCAGGCCAAGTGAAAGCAGAAGGGGAAGCAAGCCAAGGGGAAGACCGTGTGAGCGGGCCTCAGTGGCCGGCCTTTTCGCCGGCCGACTGTTCCAGCGCGCCCAGCGCATCGGCAAGGCGCATCTTGGCGGAACCCGGCTTCAGCGGCTTCTGCTGGCTTTCATGGGGTGCCCAGCCGGAGAGAGAGACGATCTCAACGGTGGCACGAATGCGCCCATCCGGGTCTGAATACCGCTCGGCATAAATTTCCGCTGCCCGCCCCAGCACCGCCCGCGACAACGGCCGGCGCGCGCGGTCCGCCAGAAAATTGGTGGCGCCCGCCGCCTTCAGATCGGCAATCAGCGCGAACATGTGATCATAGCGCACGGTGAAGCGATCGGTGTCGGCGACGGGCAGGGCGAACTCCGCCCGCTGCAACAACGCCGCCAGCGAGCGCAGGTCGGCAAACGGCGCCACGCGGGGGCTGGCCCCGCCGGTCAGCTCACTCTCGGCACTGATGAGGCAATCCCGCAGCTCGATCAGCGTTTCGCCGCCGAGCAGCGTCGCCAGCAGCAATCCGTCCGGCCGCAACATGCGCCGGATCTGGATGAGCGCGCCCGGCAGGTCGTTAACCGCCTGCAGCGACAGCGTGGAGACCACCAGATCGAGGCTCTCGGCACCGAACGGCAGGGCCTCGTCATCCACCACCACGTCGGCGTGGGGGCCGGCCGCCAGCACATCGGCCACCGCCACCGTACCGGCCTTGCCGCCGGCGCGCAGCAGTGCCGCGGCAACGCCGCCGGAGCCCACGTCCACCGCAGTGGCAAAATGGCGGGTGATACCCGCCAGCCGGATTTCCAGATCACTCATGGCCACGCCGGTCAGAAAATCCGGCACCGCCCCGCGCGCCAGCGCCGCCCGGCGACGGTGAGCCAGAAGGACACGATCGAACAGGACCGGCGTGTCTGTCATCGGGGGTCTCCCTTCCGCGCCCGGCGGCCAATGGCAACGATTGCCGCGCGGCGAAAAGGTATCCGCCGGCGGCATGGTTCCTGATAAGCTCGCACCGGCCCCGCCACAAGGGCAGAGCCGGCATCCCCCCTGTCCTCACAGAACCCCATGCGCCTGCTGCCCGCCCAAGAACCCGAAGGACCGTGGCTGCCGGAAGCCGGCACCGTCGCCCTTGCCGCCGGTTGGGAAGATGAAGCCCGGCCGGGCGCCCGTGGCCGCACGATCGTGCGTCTTGCAGGCCGCGTGGCGCGCTTTGCCTTCGATGTGCTGTTGCCGCCGCGCTGCCTTTGCTGCCAGCAGCGGGTTGCTTCGTCGGGGGCGCTGTGCGCGCCGTGCTGGTCGGCGATGCATTTCATCGAGCGCCCCTTCTGCGAGCGGCTCGGCCTGCCGTTCGCCTACGATCTCGGCCCCGGCGTCGTCTGCGCCGAGGCCCGCGAGGCGCCGCCGGGCTATGACCGCGCCCGCGCCGCCGTGATCTACGATGCCGCCTCGCGGCGCCTCGTCCATGCCCTCAAATATCGCGACCGGCAGGAAGTGGCCGCCCTGATGGCCCGCCTTGCCGCCCGCGCCGGGCGCGACCTGCTGGCGGACGCCGATGTTCTGGTGCCCGTGCCGCTGCACCGCGGCCGGCTGTGGCGCCGGCGGTTCAATCAGGCCGCCCTGCTGGCCGGCGGCATCGGCCGCGAGGCCGGCGTCGCCACCGACCTCACGGCCCTGCGCAGAACCCGACCCACCCGCCGGCAGGTGGGACTGGATGCCCGGCAGCGGGCCCTCAACGTGCGCGGCGCCTTCACCGTCGCCAGCGGGGCGGCGGAACGTGTTGCCGGGCGACGCGTGATTCTGGTTGACGACGTGCTCACCTCCGGCGCCACCGCCGAGGCCGCCGCCCATGCCCTGCGCAAGGCCGGCGCCGCGCGGGTCGATGTGCTTGTTTTCGCGCGGGTTGTGAAGGACGAGGCGGCCCCCATATAACAGCACCGGAAAGCAGCCGGCCTGCGCCCCGCCCCGTTGCGGGCGCCGCGGCGATGCGCAATGGTGCGGGCTGGATCGCAGGCCCGTCTCCCGGACTGCAAGACGATTTGAGCGAGGGCATCATGGCCGACGTTGTCATCTACACCCGACAGGGCTGCGGCTACTGCACGGCGGCGAAGCGCCTGCTTTCGGCCAAGAACGTGGCCTTCACCGAGATCGATGCCACCGGCAACGCCACGCTGCGGGCCGAGATGATGGAAAAATCCGGCCGCAGCACCTTTCCGCAGATTTTCATCGGCGGCACGCACATCGGCGGCTGCGACGACCTGCATGCGCTGGACCATGCCGGCCGGCTCGACCCTCTGCTGGCAGCCTGATTTTTCCGCCTGTGCCGCATGATCGGCGGCGCAACATCGTTCGGGCAACATCGTTCGGGATTTGAAGACCATGGCGCGTTTCAAAGCGGCTTGCGTGCAGATGCGTTCCGGCCGGACCGTGGCCGACAACATCGCGGCCGCCGAGGCCCTGATCCGGGCCGCCGCGGCGGCTGGCGCGCGCTATGTCCAGACCCCGGAAATGACCAACATACTGGAGCGCAGCCGCGCCGCGCTGTTCGAGAAGATCACCGGCGAGAGCAGTGATGCCACCCTCGCCCGTTTCCGCCAGCTCGCCGCGGAACTGGGGATCTTCCTGCATGCCGGCTCGGTGGCCATCCGCCTCGACGATGGGGCGGTGGCCAACCGGGCCTTCCTCATCGGCCCGGACGGGACGGTGCGCGCCCGTTATGACAAGATCCACATGTTCGACGTTGATCTGGCCGGCGGCGAAAGCTGGCGGGAATCCGCAACCTATCGCCCCGGCACAGAAGCCGTGGTGAGTGACCTGCCAGACATCCGCCTTGGGCTGGCGATCTGCTACGACGTGCGCTTTCCCCACCTTTTCCGCGCGCAGGCCAAGGCCGGCGCCGGGCTGCTGACGGTGCCCGCCGCCTTTACCCGCCAGACGGGCGAGGCTCACTGGCACGTCCTCCTGCGCGCCCGGGCGATCGAGAACGGCGCCTTCGTCATTGCCGCCGGTCAGGGCGGACGGCACGAGGACGGGCGCGAGACCTACGGCCACTCGCTCATCGTCGACCCGTGGGGCACGGTGCTGGCCGATACCGGGGGCGACGAGCCGGGCTTCATCGTGGCCGAGATCGATCCGGAGGCGGTGGAGCAGGCGCGCGGGCGCATTCCCTCGCTGAAAAACGAACGGCCGTTCGCCGCGCCTGCGGCAGCAGAGGCGCAGGCCGTGGCCGCGGAACCATCATGATCCACTATGCCCTCGTCTGCGAGGCCGAGCACGAATTCGACGGCTGGTTCCGCTCCTCGGAGGATTTCGACGGGCAGGTTTCGCGCCGGCTTGTCACCTGCCCGGTGTGCGGCTCCGCGGACGTGCGTCGTGCGCTGATGGCGCCGGCTGTCGCAACCCGGCGCGAGGCCACCGCGCCCCCCGTGCTGCCGGCACCGGAGCCGGAAGCCACCCCCGGCGCGGTCCCCGCGCCGATACCCGGCCCCGTGCCGGATCCCCGCGCGCCCGATCCCCGCGCCATGGCCCTTCTGGAAATGATGCGCGCGGTACGCCGCGAGGTCGAGGCCAGCGCCGATTATGTCGGCAACCGCTTTCCCGAGGAGGCCCGCCGCATTCACTACGGCGAGGCGGAGGCGCGCGGCATCTACGGCGAGGCGAGTGCGGCCGACGTGGAGGCCCTGCGCGAGGAAGGCGTGGACATTCTGCCCCTGCCCCGCCTGCCGGACGAGCAGAACTGAGGCCCTTCTCCGGGCCGGCGTCAGGGCCGGCGGAAGCTGACGTCCGTGGTCATCTGCGTGGCGGTACCGGGCCGCACGCTGTCGAGCATTTCGAGCCGGAAGTCGCCTTTGCCGGCATTGGAAATGATCATTTCCGCCGTAGTATCGCCATTGACCGGCTTCGGCCATGTCACCGTCAGGCGCAGGCTGTCGCCCTGGCGCAGCCCATCGAGGCGTGCCGGCCCGACCTTGGCGCCACGATAAATGCCGCTGTAGCGCCCGGTTGCCGGGCTGAAGGTGAGATCGGCGGAAAGATGGCGCGAGAACAACAGCATCGCCCGGCAGGTGCCATCGATGGAGACGCTGTTGCCAGATGACGTGCCGTGGAAATCGCAGCGTACGTTCTGGCGGCCGGCAATGGGGTGAACGACGAAGCCACTGCCCTTCCACGCCCCCTGAAAACGGCTGAGAAACTCTGTCGCCAGCGCCGCCTGTCGCCCCGGGGCGGCTGTGGCGGCGCCTCCGGCCACGATGCCGCCGCCAGCCAGCAGCACGGCGACCGAAGCCGCCAGCACGCCCGTGCGCCGCCCCCCGGCCCGAACCAATCCGGTCATCGAAACGCTGTCCATAATCCTGTCGCATACGACCGGCGCCGCCCGGCGCGACACCATCCGGCCAGTTGACGCCTTTTGGCGCCGGCGCTCAAGAGCCGGCAAAAGACCTGATCGGCATTACCCCGCGGCGGACGATCAGTCGCCAAGTTCCTCGCGCAGCATTTCAAGGCGGAGCCATTCCTCCTCCGCCGCGGCCAGCGTTTCCTGCCCGGCCTTCAGGCTTGCCGCCGTCTTCTCGAAGGCCGCACGATCACGGGCGAACAGGCCCGGTTCCGCGAGCTTCTTTTCAAGGCGCGCGATATCGGCGGACAGCTTGTCGATGGTCGCTGGCAGGGTCTCCAGCGCGTGCTTGTCCTTGAACGACATCTTGCGACGGGCCGCGTCCGGCTTCTGCTTTTCCGCCTTGCGGGCAGCCGCCGCGGCACTCTTGTCCGCAGCCCCTGCGGAGCGCGCATTCTTGGCCGTCACGCCGCGCCCGCGCTGGGCCATCATGTCGGAATAGCCGCCCGGATATTCCCGCCATACCCCGTCGCCCTCGAAGGCGATGACCGAGGTCACCACCCGGTCGATGAAATCGCGGTCGTGGCTAATGAGCAGCACGGTACCGCCGTGGTCTGCCAGCAATTCCTCGAGCAGGTCGAGGGTTTCCAGATCGAGATCGTTGGTCGGCTCGTCGAGGACCAGCAGATTGGCCGGCCGCGCCAGCGCACGCGCCAGCATCAGGCGGCCGCGCTCGCCTCCCGACAGCACGCCGATGGGCGTGCGCGCCTGCTCGGGCGAGAACAGGAAGTCCTTCATGTAGCTGACGACATGGCGCGGCTCGCCGCCCACCATCACGGTGTCGGAACGACCCTCCGTCAGCGCCTCGGTCAGCGTCACGCCCGGGTCGAGGCTTTCGCGGCGCTGGTCGAGCGTCACCATCTGCAGGTTGGCGCCAAGGCGCACCGTGCCGGAATCGGGCGCAAGCAGGCCGGTCAGCAGGCTGATGAGCGTGGTCTTGCCGGCGCCGTTCGGCCCGACGATGCCGATCCGGTCGCCGCGCAGGATGCGGGTGGAGAAATCCTTCACCACCGGTGCGCCAACGCCATAGGCCTTGGCGATGTCCTTCGCCTCGATGACGAGCTTGCCGGAAACCTCGCCCTCGCTGGCCACCATGGTGACATTGCCGGTGGCCCGACGCGCGGTGCGGCGGGCTTCGCGCATGTCGCGCAGCAGGCCCATGCGGCGCTGGTTGCGCTTGCGCCGGGCGGTCACGCCATAGCGCACCCAGTCCTCTTCCATGGCGATCTTGCGGTCGAGCTTGTGGCGGTCGCGCTCTTCCTCGGCGAAGATCTCGTCGCGCCATGCTTCGAAGTGCGCAAAACCACGGTCCATGCGCCGGGTCTGGCCGCGATCCAGCCAGACGGTGGCGCGGGAGAGGTCTTCCAGAAAGCGGCGGTCGTGGCTGATGAGCACGATGGCCGACCGCATGGAAGACAGTTCCTGCTCCAGCCACTCGATGGCCGGCAGGTCGAGATGATTGGTCGGCTCGTCGAGCAGGAGAATATCCGGCTCAGGTGCCAGCACCCGCGCCAGCGCAACCCGTCGCGCTTCGCCACCCGAAAGCGTGGCCGGATCTTCCGCGCCGGTCAGCCCGAGATCTTCCAGCAGGCGGCGGGCGCGGTGATCGTCGTCGCCCGGTCCGAGGCCGGCCTCCACATAAGCCAGCGTGGTGCGGAAGCCGTCGAAAACCGGCTCCTGCGGCAGATAGCGGACCGTGGCCCCGGGATGCACGAAGCGCTCGCCCGAATCGGCCTCCACCAGCCCGGCGGCGATCTTCAGCAATGTCGACTTGCCGGAACCGTTGCGGCCGACAAGGCAGATGCGTTCGCCCTCGGCGACAACGAGTTCGGCGCCGGACAGAACCGGGGCTCCGCCAAAGGTCAGGCGGATATCCTTCAAAATCAGCAGCGGTGGGGCCATGGCGTTCCTTCCATGGCGCTTCTTGGAGCCGAGCGCGACGGCAATGTCAATCGCGCCGGCGGCGCCGCCCTGCGGAAGCCACGCGGCGCGGGGGCGCTGCCGCCCCCCGCGCCGCGAACGCGGGCCCTTCAGGCCGCTATATTACCAGTAACCCCAGGCACCGCCCCACGGGCCACCCCAGGGACCCCAGTCCCACTGCTCGTCCTCGACGACCTCCTGATTGATCATCGCGGCCATGGTCTGCTCATTGGCCAGATGCTGCTGGAAGGCCATCTGCTGGTAGGACTCGAACGCCTGCTGGTTGCCGACATAGAGGCACTGGCAGACAGTCGGGTCCGGATAGACGTAGAAGATTTTGCCGTTCCTGGTGAGCTGCGAGAACTTGTGCGGCGGCAGCGTCGCCATCTGCTTCACCTGCGCCGGGGTGGAAGCCACCTTGGGCGTGAATCCGGCGGCGGAGAGCAGATCTTCCTTGTTGGAGATGGTGGACTGGCAGGCGGCCAGCGTGCCGCCAGCCATCACAACGGCTGCAAGGGTCGTCAGCCACTTCGCCGACCTGGATTTCATTGAAGGCCCCATATTTATCATGCCTGCTGAACAGGGTGGGATCCCGACAGGAAAGAAGCCCGCGCAGAACCGGGCTGCCGCAGGTAACGACCCGGAAGGAAAGACAGCCTGCCGGTGCGGTTTCATCCCGTCCCCGGCCAGCCCCCCTGAAGTTCCTTCTCCCGGCGCCCTTTCATGCCTGCGCCGCCTCATCGCGTCGCGGGGCGATCTTGGCGCGGCGCGGCAGCCATGGTCAAGTCAGTGTTTCGGGCTGTCAGCAAAGTACGGCCGGGGTCATTTTTCTTTTTATAAGTTCGATTTTTCGCCGCCTTTGGGGAGGCAAAACGGCGGCCGCCGTGCATTGTGCCACGCGCTGGAATAACATTGACCCATCACATTCCCGGTCACGGGCATCCAGGGAGGCCTGACCATGACCGTCGCGTTGCGCGGCCATCATCTTATTTGCGTTCTCACTTTTTGCGGTCGCGGCTATACGCCGGCCTTTACCGAAAACATGATCGCCATCGTGGACGCGCTCAGCGCAGGTGCGACGGTGCGCATCGCTGCGGGGGCGGATGCCATCTGCGCGCCCCTCAAGGCCGGCTGCGGCGTGGACATCCACTGCGGCAATGCCGATGTCGCCGGCCGCGACGAACGGGCCCTGCGTGCGGTGAGCGGCGTGCTGGGCCGCAGCCTGCAACCCGGCGACAAGGTGCGGTTCGATAAACCGACGCTGGCAGCGCTGCGTGCGGCCTTCTCGGACGGCCGGCTGGCGGGCGCCTGCGCCGGCTGCCCCTGGCAGGACTTCTGCAACACCGTCGCCACCACCGGTTTTGCCGCCACGCGGCTGACGGCCGCCCCGGATCTGCTGGCGGAAACCGCAGGCGCCGAACTCCTCTTCTGAGTTTCCCTCCCCTCACCCGCCGGTCAACACCTGTTCATGAGCCGCCTTATGGTCTTGAACATGACACGCCGCGCGGGAACAGTCGGTTCATCATGATGCGAATCGTTTCCGGCCTCCGCCGTCTTCCCTCCCGAGCCCTGCCGCTGGCCGCCGCCGGCACGCTTGCCGCGCTGGCGCTGGCAAGCTGCGCCGAGCCGCCACGCGCGCCCTCCCGGCCGAGCTTCTACGATTATCTCGGCGTGCCGGGCGCCAATGTCGATGCGGCCATGGCTGCGTCCATGATCTCCGGCTACCGCGCCAACCACGGCCTGGGCCCGGTCACGGTGGATCCGCAGCTTTCCCGCATCGCCGCCGAGGAAGCCGCCTACATCGCCGGCCGCAACAGCATCGAGGGCGCACTGGCCGGCGAGCGCCTGACCCAGAAGCGCCTCGCCCGCGCCGGCTATGCCGCTTCCACGGCCGTCGAGAATGTTTCCGCCGGTTATCGCACCCTTGCGGAAGCCTTTTCCGGCTGGCGCGACAGCCCGCCTCACAATGCCAACATGCTGAACCCTGCCATCTCGCGCATCGGCATCGCCATCGCCTATGCGCCGCAAAGCAAGTACAAGGTGTTCTGGAGCCTTATTCTCGCGGCCCCCGCGAAATGATCGTTCACATCTGATACCATCTGCCGGCACCGCGACCGACGACGCGGTGCCGCTCCTTCCGCCGCCATGCGGAGAACCTGAACCGGAGACAGTTAAGTGCGCCGTGCCGCCATCGACCGCGACCTTGCCGCCTTCGATCCCGGCCGCGACATTGACGCCGCCCGGCGCCGCTTTCCGGATGCACCGGAGCCGTTTCTCGATCTGGCCAGCGGCATTAACCCCAACCCCTATCCGCTGTCGGCCCTGACGCCGACGGCCTTTACCCACCTTCCCGGGCCGGAAGCCTTCGCCCGCCTCGCTGAAGTTGCCGCCCGGCGCTATGGCGCCCCTTCGCCGGACCATGTTGTGTGCGCGCCCGGTTCGCGCATCCTGCTGTCGTGCGTGGCCGCTCTGGCAGCCGGCGCCGGCCGGGCCGCCGTGCTGCAGCCGCCCGTGACCGGGCAGGCCCGCATCAGCCACCGCGAAGCCCTGATTGCAGCCGGCCACGCGCTGTCGCTGGAGCCCGGCCTCTGCGCGCTCGGCAACGCGGACCTCGCCCTCGTCGTCAACCCGGACGATCCCGACGGACGACTGATTCCCCGCCTGCGGCTCATCAATCTGGCGGGCGAACTCAGCCGGCGCGGCGGCATGCTGCTGGTGGACGAGGCCGACATGGACGTTGCCACGCTCAGCGAGACGCTGGCACGGGACGTGGACCGCGCGCCGATCGTGGTGCTGCGCACGTTCGGCAAGTTTCACGGTCTCTCCGGCCTGCGGCTGGGTTTTGCCATCGCCAACCCCATCTTCGCCGCCCGGCTGCGCGCCCTGCTGGGGCCGTGGGCGGTTTCCGGCCCGGCGCTGGCGGTGGGCACGGCCGCACTGTCGGATCTGGACTGGGAGCGCCGCGCACGTTCCGATCTCGCCTACGCGGCGGTGCGGCTCGACAATGTGCTGGAAGATGCCGGCCTGAAAGTGGAAGGCGGGACGACTCTGTTCCGGCTGGCGCGCTGCGGCGATGCACTGCGCTGGTGGGTGCGGCTGGGGCAGGCCGGCGTTCTGGTGCGCCGCTTCCCCGACCGCCCGGAAATGCTGCGCTTCGGCCTGCCGCGCGACGACCGCGGCTTCGAGCGCCTGACCGCGGCTCTGGCGCTGGGCCCGGCCGACTGAAACCGCCGACAGTGGAAAAGCCAGCCCGCGAGCCGGATATCCAGCTTGACAGGCCTCGCCCCTCCTCCGTATATGCCTGCCATCGCCCTTCGCATCCTGACCGGGACGCGAACGAGCCGGGGCGGAGTAGCTCAGCTGGTTAGAGCAGCGGAATCATAATCCGCGTGTCG
>DAIPYB010000053.1:0-10612 GCA_036782955.1 Pseudoxanthobacter sp.
GCTGGGCGCCTCCGCGGCCGAGGCCAAGCCGATGCGCTTTCCATTCGTGCGCAGTGGCAACACGCTGGTGCTGGTGCGTGCCAACATTGCCGGTCTCGCGCAGCTCATCGAGGCCAGCGGCATTGCCGATAACCTGCCGCCGGAACAATCGTGGCTGCGCGGCTCGCTGCTGTTCGAACTCGGCAACGTCAATCGCATTCTCGGCACGATCTCCGATCCGCCGTCCGCCATGGCCGGCGACGACAAGGACCGGGCCAAGATCAACTATGCCCGCATCTCGCTTGCCAGCGTGCGCGACACGCTGGTGGGGCCGCTGGCCGCCGCCGTGGGGCTGAACGTGGGGTTCAATGCGCTCGATGGAGACTGACCGCCGCCGCTTTCTGGCCCTCGCCGGCACCCTTGCCGCGGCCTTGCCGATGGCTCTCGCGCTGCCCGGCGGCCTTCCGGTTGCGCATGCGGCAAACGGCGAGCCGCTATATGCTACCTGCTGCCAGCTGCCCGGCGGCGACTTTGCCGTGGCGCTGATCGATGCCGGCGGCCGGATCCACGGGCAGGAGAAGCTGGCCGCGCGCGGCCATTCGCTCGCCGTGGACCCGACGGGGGCCTTCGTGGTGGCCTTCGCCCGCCGGCCGGGCACGTTCGCGCTGGCGATCGATGCCGTCACGGGCCGGGCGCGCCATGCCTTTGCCACCCCGCCGGAGCGGCATTTCGAGGGGCACGGCGTCTTCTCGCCTGACGGGCGCCTGCTATACGCCTCCGAAAACGCCTATGAGGATGGCTCTGCGGTGATCGGCATCTATGATGCCGCCGCCGGCTTTGCCCGCGTGGACGAACTGCCCGGCCACGGTCTTGGATCGCACGAAATCCTGCTGTCGCCGGACGGCAGCACCCTCGTGGTTGCCAACGGCGGCATCCTGACCCATCCCGATTATCCGCGCGCCAATCTCGATCTCGCCGGCATGGAGCCATCGGTCGTGTGGATCGACCGGCGCAGCGGGGATCTCATTGCCCGCTCCGATCCGCCGAAGGCGCTGAACCAGCTTTCGCTGCGCCATATGTCCACCGACGGCACCGGCCGGGCGTGGATCGGCTGCCAGTGGATGGGTGACAGGCTGGACCCCGTGCCCCTGATCGCCACCCACAAGGCCGGCGAGGAGATCGCCTTCGTCGAGGTGCCGGAGGATGTCCGGGTCGGCCTCGGCCAGTATATCGGTTCCGTCACCTGCAACGCGGCCGGCACCCGAATGGCCGTTGCCAGTCCGGTGGGCGGCACGGTCGTCGTGTTCGATGTCGAAAGCCGGAAAATCGTAGAGCGACGTGTGCTTGCCGATGGCTGCGGCGCCGCGCAGGTGCCCGGCGACGGCTTCCTGCTGACCAGCGGCAAGGGCGATGTCATCCTTGAGCGCGGCGGGCGGGTCGTGCAGGCGAGCGTCAGCGACATTGCGTGGGACAACCACATCCGCCGCCTGTGACGGGGTGTCTTTGCGGGTGGATTGATCAATCCGGTCCGGGGGCGCTTTAATGCCCCGCTCTCCGCCCGGCCGGGCGGAGGCTTGTCCTGCTGTCGGAGCCGTTGCCGTGACTGAATCCCTGCCGCTCACTCTGGCCGATATCGAAGCCGCGCGCGGGCGTCTTGCCGGCGTTGCCACCCGCACGCCGCTGCTGCCGGCGACCGACCTTGGCGCCGCACTCGGCGCGCGGGTGTTCGTCAAGGCGGAGTGCCTGCAGCGCACCGGCTCGTTCAAGTTCCGCGGGGCCTATAACCGGGTGTCGATGATCGCCGATGCCGACCGCGTTCGCGGCGTGGTGGCGTGTTCGTCCGGCAATCACGCACAGGGCGTAGCCGCCGCTGCCGCGCTTTACGGCGTGCCGGCGACCATCGTCATGCCGCGCGATGCGCCGGCCACCAAGATCGCCCGCACCCGCCGCCTCGGTGCGCAGGTGGTGCTCTACGACCGCGCCACCGAAGACCGCGAGGCCATTGCCAACGATATCGCCGCCCGCAACGGCGCGACCTTCATTCACCCCTATGACGACCCCGGCGTGATGGCCGGTCAGGGCACCGTGGGGCTGGAGGTGGCCGACGATCTGGCCGCCCTCGGACTGCAGCCGGATATCGTGCTGGTGCCGGCTTCCGGCGGCGGGCTGACGGCGGGCATTGCTGTGGCGATCCACAGCGCCGCACCGGCGGCCATCATCGCCACCTGCGAGCCGGCCGGTTTCGACGACCACGCCCGCTCGCTGGCCGCCGGCGAACGCCAGCGGAATGAAGCCCTCGGCGGTTCGGTCTGCGATGCCCTGATGGCGCAGACGCCCGGGCGCATCACCTTTGCCGTCAACAGCCGCCACCTCGCCGGCGGCCATGCCGTGGCGGACGAGGAGGCACTGGCGGCGGTGGCCTATGCGGCGCGCGAGCTGAAGATCGTGGTCGAGCCGGGCGGTGCCGTCGCTCTGGCGGCGGTGCTTTCGGGCAAGGTGGATGCGGCCGGCAAGACCGTCGTCATCATCGCCTCGGGCGGCAATATCGACGATCAGGTTCTCGCACAGGCCCTGCAGGCCTGAGCCTCAGGCGAGAGGGCGGCCATGGGGCCGGCGCGTCAGCCCCACAGCCGCGGCTCCGGCGGATAGACCAGCGAGCCTTCATAGGTCAGGCCCGGTTCCCGGTCGCGGGCCAGCAGCAGCGGTCCGTCGAGATCGACATAAGCCGCCTGAGAGGCCAGCAGCAGCGCCGGTGCCATGGCAAGTGAACTGCCAACCATGCAGCCGGCCATGATGGCGAGGCCGCAGCGGCGGGCTTCCGCCGCAATCGCCAGAGCTTCGGTCAGCCCACCGGCCTTGTCGAGCTTGATGTTGACGGCGTCGTAGCGGTCGGCAAGCGCGGCGACGTCGCCGGCCACGTGCAGGCTTTCGTCGGCGCACACCGGCACGGGCCGGCCGGCGCGCAGCGCGCCATCGCGGCCGGCGGGCAGCGGCTGTTCCACCAGCGCGATGCCGGCGGCGAGGCAGGCGGCGAAATTTTCCGCGAGCACGGTTTCATCCCAGCCCTCGTTGGCGTCGGCGATGATCGTTGCCTGCGGGGCGCCCGCGCGCACGGCGGCGATGCGGGCGGGGTCGCCGGCCCCGCCGAGCTTGATCTTCAGCACCGGGCGATGAGCGGCGGCGGCGGCCGCGTGGCCCATCGCCTCCGGCGTGTCGAGCGACAGCGTGTAGGCGGTGACCAGCGGCACCGGATCGGCAAGCCCCAGCAGGCTGGCAGCCGGGCGACCGGTGCGCTTGGCCTCCAGGTCGATCAGCGCGCAGTCGAGGGCATTGCGGGCCGCTCCCGCCGGCAGTGCCGTGCGCAGGCCGTCGCGGCCGATGCCGGCGGCAATCAACGGGGCGGCGGCGGCGATGGTCGCCGCCACGCCCTCGACGCTTTCGCCATAGCGCGCATAGGGCACGCACTCGCCACGGCCGATGACGCCTTCCGATTCGATTTCAGCAACCACCACAACGGCTTCCGTTTTGGCGCCGCGCGAAATCGTGAACCGGCCGGCAATCGGGAACCGTTCGGTGGCGACCGAAAGGCGCTGGCTGGGAACTGATTCTGCGCACATTATAAAAGGCTCCACCGCACCGGACAGACCGGGACGGAATTCGCGCGGGGTGTGACCCTCCGTGCCTCGACGCCGGCGTTGCGAGACAGTAATAGATCTTCGGAGCGCCGCGACAAGGCGGGAGAAGCCGGAGCGGGAGAGGCTGGCGGATATGGGCATTGCCGTCGACCGGCAACCGGAACTCGATCTTCAGCAGGATGCCGGCGGCGGTGCGGTGCGTGTCGTGGTGCGCGTGCTTGGCGACTGGCTCGTGGCCAGCGGCAATATCGGCGAACAGGCGATCGAACGCATACAGGTTCCCGCCGGCGCCGCTGTTTCCATCGATTGCAATGCCATCGGCGCGCTCGATACTTCCGGCGCGTGGCTCCTTAACCGCCTGACCGAGCGCCTGAGCGCGGCCGGCCATGCCGTGACGCTCGACGGTCTTTCCAAGCCGCGCCGCGACCTGCTGCGCGAAGTTGGCCATTGTCATCCGGCGCCCTATGTCGCGCCCGGGCACGGGATTTCCGTCACCGGCATCCTGGAAGTCATCGGCCGCTTCACCATGGCGATCCTGGCGGATGCGGCGGCGGTCACGAACGTGCTTGGGGCGTTCATCCTGTCGCTGGCAGGCCTGCTCATCGGCCGCACGCGCCTGCGCATCGCCTCGGTGGTGGCCATCCTCCACCGGGTGGGCCTCGGCGCGGTGCCGATCATGGTGCTGATGTCGTTCCTCATCGGTGGCATCATCGCCCAGCAGGGCGCCTATTACCTGCGCACCTACGGCGCCGACCTCTATGTGGTCGATCTGGTGGGCGTGCTGGTGCTGCGCGAACTGGGGGTGCTGCTGACCTCCATCATGGTGGCGGGCCGCTCCGGCAGCGCCTTCACGGCCGAGATCGGCTCGATGAAGATGCGCGAGGAGATCGACGCCATGAAGGTGATCGGCGTCGATCCCATCGACGCGCTGATCGTGCCGCGCCTGCTGGCGCTGATGATCGCGGTTCCGGTCCTGACCTTCATTTCCGATATGGCGGCACTGGCCGGTGCGGGCGCGCTGATGTGGGCCTACATGGGCATTCCGCCCGATGCCTTCATCGTGCAGCTGCAGGTCGCCGTCGATATTCCCACACTGATGATCGGCCTCTACAAGGCGCCGATCATGGCGCTCATCATCGGTCTCATCGCCTGCGTGGAGGGCATGAAGGTGGGCGGCAGCGCGGAATCGCTCGGCCGCCAGACCACGTCGTCGGTGGTGAAGGCGATCTTCATGGTCATCTTCGTCGATGGCATCTATGCCGTCTTCTTCGCCGGTCTCGGGATGTGATGCCCATGAGCGATGCTGCGACCGCGCCAACCGATGAAGCGACGCCGGCCGGTTTCGAATCCGTGCCGCAGGGCCGCGAGGTCATCATCCGCGCGCGCGACATCCGGGTTTCTTTCGGCAAACAGACCGTGCTCGACGGGCTCGATCTCGATGTCTATCGCGGCGAGGTGCTGGGCTTCGTGGGCGGCTCGGGCACCGGCAAGTCGGTGCTGATGCGCACCATCCTGCGCCTTGCCCGCAAGCAGGCCGGGGCCATTGAGGTGTTCGGGCGCGATCTCGATACGCTCGCCGATGCCGAACGTCAGGCCATCGAGCAGCGC
Organism: Pseudoxanthobacter sp.; assembly: GCA_036782955.1. Classification (GTDB taxonomy): domain Bacteria; phylum Pseudomonadota; class Alphaproteobacteria; order Rhizobiales; family Segnochrobactraceae; genus Pseudoxanthobacter. The sequence continues at coordinate 5,223 of DAIPYB010000053.1, forward strand.
TGGGGCGTGCTGTTTCAGATGGGTGCGCTGTTCTCGTCGCTGACGGTGAAGCAGAACATCCAGATGCCGATGCGCGAGCACCTCGATCTCAGCCCGCGGCTGATGGACGAACTCGCCTGTCTGAAACTCGATCTGGTGGGGCTGCCGGCCAATGCAGCCGACAAGTTTCCCTCCGAGCTGTCCGGCGGCATGGTGAAGCGGGCGGCGCTGGCCCGTGCACTGGCGCTGGACCCGGAAATTCTGTTCCTCGACGAGCCGACCTCGGGGCTCGACCCCATCGGCGCGGCCGATTTCGACGATCTCATCGCCAGCCTGCGGGAGACGCTGGGGCTGACGGTCTATATGGTGACGCACGACCTCGACAGCCTTTATTCCATCTGCGACCGCATCGCCGTTCTGGGCGAAAAGCGGGTGCTGGTGGAGGGAACGCTGGACGATATGCTGGCGTTCGACCACCCGTGGGTGAAAGCCTATTTCCGCGGCGTGCGCGGCTCGCGCCTGTTTGCCTCGGGCGCCGCCCGGCGGCGCTGAGGCAACGGCACAACGGACGTGCCGGCCGGGCCGCAGCGGATGCGGCCGGGCCGGCGGTGTTTTTTTCAGACGCGGACGACCGGCCGGGCCGCAGGCCCGGTCTGCCCCCGCAGCAAAACGGGCCCCTGGCCCGGTGTTTCGAGAGGCGCCGATGGAGACCCGTGCCCACTATGTAACGGTCGGTACCTTCGTGCTGCTGGTGCTGCTTGGCGCCATGGGCTTCGTTTACTGGCTCTACAAGGCGCAGGACAACGCCGGCAGCGTGCCGGTGGATGTCATCTTCAAGGGCTCCGTTGCCGGCCTCAATGTCGGCGCGCCGGTGTTCTTCAACGGCCTGCGCATCGGCACGGTTTCCGCGATCTCCTTCTCCGATCAGGCCGATCCGGTCGTCGTCGTGCGCGCGATGGTCAACCCCACCGCGCCGCTGAGGCAGGATGTGCACGCCGAACTCGGCTTCCAGGGCATCACCGGCATTGCCAACCTGTCGTTCACCGGCGGTTCCTCAGGTTCGCCCTCGTTGTTCGAGGAAAAGGGCGTGCCCACCATCGAAGCCAACCGCTCGGCGCTGGAGGACCTCATCAGCAATGCGCGCCAGACGCTGCGCAAGGCCGATGACACCATGGCGACCGTGGCCGCGCTGGTGCGCGAGAATGCGCCGGCGGTGAGCCGTACCATTCAGAATGTCGAGCGCTTTTCCTCCGCGCTGGCCTCCAATTCCGACGGCATCCGCGATTTCATGACCCAGGCGACCCGCGTGGCCAACGTGCTACAGGGCGTGGCGGACGATCTGGGCGCCATCCTGACACAGGGCAACAAGCTGATCGCGCAGGTCACGCCGCAGGACGTGAAGGTCATCGTCGGCAATGTGCGCAAGTTCTCCGACAATCTCGGCAAGTCGGGCGAGCAGATTCAGGCCGTGGTGGATCAGGTACGAGAGACCGCCAACGACCTGCAGGCCTTCACGACCAACCTCAATGCGACCCTCACCGACGTGCGCGCCATCGTGCAGGCGGTGCCGAGCGCCGAGGTGGGCCGTATCGTCGGGAACATCGATTCGCTGACGAGCCGCATCGCCGCGCGCGGTGCCGATATCGATGCGATGATCTCCGATGCCCGCGCCGCGGTTGCCTCCACCCGCTCGTTCACCAACTCGCTCGACGGCAAGGGGCCGGACGTGGACGCGATCCTTGCCGATACGCGGCAGACCATGGCCAACCTCAACGTGGCCTCCCAGAAGCTGGCGCCGTTGCTGGGCAATGTTGACGGCATGCTGAAAAGCGGCGAAGGCAAGGGCCTGATCGAAGAGGCGACGCTGACGCTGCGCTCCGTGCGCCGCGCCGCCGATACCCTCAACGGTCAGCTGCCGGGCATCATGAGCGGCATCGGCCGGTTCACCAGCACTGGCCTGCCTGACCTGACGGCCGCCATCGGCCAGTTGCGGCTGACGTTGTCCACCATTCAAACCGCGGTGCAGGGGCTGGAGCGCAATCCGAACAGGATCATCTTCGGCGGCTCCAGCCAGCCGGTGTTCCAGCCGAACCGGCACTGAGGGAGAGACGCGATGGCAAGGCATGGGCAAGGGCAGATGGTCGGTGGCGGCCGGGGCGCGGAGAGCGACATGACCCAGAACCGCGGGAGCGGTGCGGCGGGCAGGCGGCGGCCGGCATTGCGCGTGGCCGCCGGGCTTGCGCTGGCGGCGGGCGTGCTGGCGGCCTGCGCCACGCCTCCGCCGCGGGCGCTGTTCAACCTGCGTGCCCTGCCGGCTGCGCAGGAAGCGGCAGGGCAGGCGACGCCGGCGGTGCGCCGCGCCGCTGCGGCGCCGGTGCAGATTCTGGTGCCCGAGCCGCGGGCCCTTGCCGCGCTCAACACCGATTCCATCGCCGCCAGTCCGGCCCCGGGCGAGATTTCCTATTTCCAGCGCGTGCTATGGGCCGACCAGTTGCCGAAGGTCGTGCAGGCGCGCGTCGTGGACAGCCTCGAAAATGCCGGCCGCATCCATGCGATCGGCGTGCCGGGGCAGGGGCTGGCGATCACCGATCAGGTGTTGGTGGATATCCGCGCCTTCCAGTTCGAGGCCTTCCACGGCCGCCGGGGCGTGGTGGAACTGGCGGTGCAGGTCATGGATGACCGCAACGGTCGCGTCGTCGGTGCCCGTGTGTTCCGCGCCGTCGTGCCGGCCCGCGGCGAAGGTGCGGCAGCCGCCGTGGCGGCCATGGATGCCGCCTTGCAGCAGGTGCTGCAGGAGATGGTGCCCTGGGTCAGTTCTCTGGTCTGATGGCCGGCTGCCTCCCGGCCCGTGAAGGTGTCTTGCCCGTCGGCGGTTGCGGCGGCGGGCCGGGGTGCTATCGTCGCGCCCGACCGAGCCATTCCCGGCACCTGTGACCGGGCCGATTGCTGTCCGTGCCGTCCTTCCGGCGCGGGCCGGAAAGCATGTGTGATGACCGAACCTGCCGCCCGCGATTTTGCCTTCCTCACATCCCTTGCCGCAGATGCCGCCGCCAGTGCCCTGCCGCATTTTCGCGTCGGCATCGCCGCCGACAACAAGGCCGGCCCGGGCGCCTACGATCCCGTGACCGAGGGTGACCGCGCCACCGAGGCGGCGCTGCGCGCGCGTATCGAGGCGGCATTCCCCGAGGATGCGATCATCGGCGAGGAATTCGGCACCGTGCGGGCCGGCGCGCGCCACACCTGGATCATCGATCCCATCGATGGCACCCGCGCCTTTCTGGCCGGATTGCCGCTGTGGGGCACGCTGGTCGGGCTGGTGGAAGGCGAGCGGGCGGCACTGGGGCTGATGTCGCAGCCATACACCGGCGAAATCTTTCTGGGCGACGGCCGGCGCGCGGAACTGCGCCGTGGCGGCAGCGTGCACCAGCTTGCGACGCGCACGGGGCGCGGGCTGGGCGAGGCGCTGCTGATGTCGACCTCGCCGCGGTTGTTCGCCGCCGGAGCCGAGGCGGATGCCTTCGGCCGGGTTGCAGATACGGCGCGCGATGTGCGCTTCGGCGGCGATTGCTATGCCTATTGCATGGTGGCGGCCGGGCAGGTCGATCTGGTGGTCGAGGCCGGCCTCAAGACCTATGACATCGCCGCGCTGGTGCCGATTATCGAGGGTGCCGGCGGTGTCGTGACCACGTGGGATGGCGGGCCGGCCAAGAATGGCGGCCGCATTGTCGCGGCCGGCAGCCGGGCGCTTCATGCCGAGGTGCTGGCGCTGCTGAACGGCTGAGCCGCCTCAGCCGCGTCCGCGCCGGGCCGCGAACGGGCGCACCTGATAGGTCAGCCAGTTGGCAATTTCGGTGCGCCGGGCCGCCCTCCCGGTCACGGAGGGGCCAAGCCCCCAGTGCCACGCGATATCGCGCCGGCCACTGTCGGCCTCCAGCGCGTCGACTTCCGCGACCAGCCGGTCGACGGCCGTATCGTCTTGCGCCCAGCCTTCGGCGATCAGGACGGGACGATAGCGTACGAGCATGGCTGAGAGATCGGAGAAGTCATATTCCGGGTGGTATTGCACCCCCCAGAACACGCCATTTTCGAACCGAATCTCGGCCGCCTGCACGGCCGAGATCGCATTGCTGGCGGTCACCGTCATGCCCGCAGGGCGGGTTTCGACCTCGTCGAGGTGAATGGCGGGCGCCTCGAAGCAGGGCGGCCGGCCGGCATGCAGCAAATGCCCGGCACCTTCCGCCGTCAGCCAGATGCCGCGTGCGAAGGCAACCTCGCGGCCGCGCGGGTTGGCGCACACCACGCCGCCGGCAGCAACGGCGGCCACCTGCAGCCCCCAGCACGACCCGAAGAACGGCACGCCGGCGCGAAATACCGCGCGGGCCAGTTCTACCTGCGCGGTGATTTCCGGGGTGGCGTCATAGACGTTGAGCGCCGAGCCGGTGATGGCGATGCCATCATAGTCGGCCAGTGTGCCCGGCAGGGCTGCGCCGGGCTCGGCGGGAGTGGCGATATCCACCTGCGCGCCGGGGGCCAGCGCGCGCAGCACGGCAGCATAGCCCTGTGCCGGGGTGGCGCCGGTCATCGCGGCGACACGGGCCGCCTGCGCGGCGACATTGCCTTCCAGGACGAGCAGATGCAGGGGCGCCATGTTGGGTTCTCCGTCAGGGCCGGAAGCACGGTGGCCCCGGAAGCCTGAGATGGCGCGATTCCAGCACGAGCCGCAAGCCCCGGTTGGGGGTGATGCCGTGTGGGCGATCGGATCAGGGCATGGAAGCGGGAGCCAGCTGGACGGATTGGCGTGGCAGTTCTGGTCCATGAAAAAGGCCCTGCCCCGGATAGCCGGTGGCAGGGCCCTGTTTCTCGGGCACGTCCGAGTGGAGGCGAGGCGGATGTGAATGGGTCGCTAGGGACCACGAGTTCCGGCGCTGGCGCCTGATTGTTGTGCCCTATGTCAGATTTATATCTGCGATTTCTGCATTCTCTCAGGTCAATTGAACCGGGATAGCGTCAATCCCAATATAGCTCCTGCCTAGAGAAGTTGAGAGAGCGTCATAAACCTGCGATCAGGTTCGGGTGCTCATTCTGGACTTGACGACCAGCATTATGAGCACGTCGTCATCTGAGCCGGTGGGGTCATTTTCTTAACCTCCGTGCTGTCTCTGCAAGACAAATGTTGCTCTTTTTGCGTCGCGAATCAAGCGCTTTCTTCAGCCGTCGAAACAAGCGCGTCGACCTCGAGTGTCGCAGGGAGCAGGAGGCGCAAAACAAAAGGAGCGCCCCGAAGGACGCTCCTCGTGTCGCAAACCTGTCTGGCCCGGACGGCCGGCGGCGGGGCTGACCCGCCTTCCGGCCACCGTGCGATCAGGACGAGTAGTACATGTCGTACTCGACCGGATGCGGGGTCAGCTCGT
>DAIPYB010000054.1:0-10579 GCA_036782955.1 Pseudoxanthobacter sp.
CGAGGCCTCCCGCCCCGGCCACCTTTCCGCCGAGGATGGCAAGGAAACGCAGTCGGCCTCCCAAGCCTACGTTCCGGAAGATCCGAAGAAGGACAAACAGCTCAACACCGCCCTCGATCTTCTGCGCGGTGTGCAGGCCAACAAGAATTTCCCGCCCAATCCCGACATCCCGGTGCCGAACTGAGGCACGGGCTGCGCGGGCAGCGGAAGAAGCAGTCATATTGAACCGGGCCGGCGGCATCGTGATGTGGCGCCGGCCTCTTTTACAGGCGGATCGCTGCGGATTCGCCCTTCCGGCGCCGGGGTGGACGGCCCGGGCGGCGGTCGCGAAAGAGGGGAAGAGTATGGGGCTCAGTACGGGAACCGGCGCCTGCCTGAAGGCCGGCCGCCGAACCGTTCGGACGGGTGAAGGGGAGGGCCGGCGATGAAGATGCGACGCCGCTCCCGCAGCCAGATCCGCCAGCGGCCCTATTATGGCGCCGAGCGTATTTTCGACGTCGTGCGCTATGCCGACCTGATGCAGATGAATGTCAAGGTGCTGGGCTACGAGCTGGCGCGTCACATGGCGGCCTCGCTGCCAGTGCGCACCGGTCTTGAGCCGCGCCATGTCGGTCTGTCTTCCAGCCCCTCCCGGCAGGCGGATCTGGAATCGGACTGGGCGGCTTACTGGCTCAGCAGGCTCGGTCTGCCGGTGCTGTTTCACCGCAAGCTCTGGGAACTCGCCTACGTCATTCAGGCGCTTTATGAAAACGGCATGCTGACGGAAGGCCGCCGCGGCCTTGGCTTCGGTTGCGGCATGGAACCCCTGCCGAGCCTGTTCGCCGGCTATGGCGTGGACGTGGTGGCGACCGACATGCCGGAGGACGAGCGCGAGCAGGCGGCGTGGTCGTCCTCGGGCCAGTATTCCACCTCGCTGGAGGCGCTCTACCGGCCTGAGCTGGTAGGGCGCGAGGCGTTCGAGCGGCATGTCACCATGGAGCGCGTGGACATGCGCGCCGTGCCGGCGAGCCTGACCGGTTTCGATTTCTGCTGGTCGGTGTGCGCGCTGGAGCATCTGGGCTCCATCAATGGCGGGCTGAACTTCATCGAACGTTCGCTGGATTGCCTGCGGCCCGGCGGCGTGGCGGTGCATACCACCGAGTTCAACTTCCTGAACGACGAGTTCACCATCGAAAGCGGGCCGACGGTGCTGTACCAGCGCCAGCACCTGCGCGAGCTGCATTCCCGGCTGACGGCGGCCGGCCACAACGTGGCGCCGCTCGATTTCAACACGGGAACCGGCGCGCTCGACCGGTTCGTGGATCTGCCGCCGTTCTATCTGGCGCTGAGCGAGCAGGGGAAGAACTTCTATGGCCCTGACGCACCCCACATCAAGGTGGCCATCGACGGCTTTACCTGCACCTGCTTCGGCCTGATCGTGCGCAAGGGCGGCGGCTGAAAGCCACCTCCGTCAGAACGCGGTCAGCCCGCCGACCGAACGACCGAACACCGCCTGCGGCCGGGAAGGATCGAAGCCTTCCCGGCGTTCGCGTTTTTCAACGCACGCGCCGGTGTCGCGCGCGATGACCTTCCATGGCGTGCCCTTCTTCAGGGCGGAGAGCAGGCAGGTGTCGTAGAAGGTGTAGCGGAAATCGACGCCGCAGCCGAAGGACGGGCGATCGGCCCGCGCAGCCGCCAAAATCACCCGGCTTGCGGTGGCCAGCCCGCGATTGTCGCTGAACTGCCCCGTATAGCACCCCGATGCAACGACCACCGTGGGGCGGGCGCCGCAGGTTTCATTCAGGCGCCGGGCCAGATAATCGGGCGGCAGGTAGGCTTCTTCGTCGCTCATGATCAGGCCGCCGTTCGGCTGCCCGTGGGAGGTGATGAATACAAAGCAGCCGCTGCCGACCGGGCCTTTGAGGTGGTTGAAGGCGGCGTCGATATTGTCGCTGCTGGCGCGCTGTGCCGGCGCGCGGGCGCCGGCCTTCAGCACGGTGATATCCGAGGCTTTCACGCCGTAGCCGAGCAGGCGACGGCGCATTTCATCGACACCGTTGGCAAAGACCGGTTCGCTGTCGTCGCCGGCAATCAGCAGGGCTTTCCAGCCGGAGGGCGCGTCGGGCGCAGCGCGGGCCACAGGCTGCGTGAGCACGGCGAGGATCAGCGTCAGCAGCATCAGGCCCGCCGGCGAGAGGCCGCAGGTCGCGGCACGGAGGGCTGTGCGTGGTTTCCGGCTGGGCATGAAGCGCACCTCGGCGGGCTTGTGGGCGGGCACGCTCAGTGGCCACCGCTGTGGGACACGAGGTTCAGTACCAGACAGCCGGCGATGATGAGGCCGAAGCCGACGACGCCGGCGAAATCCAGCTTCTCGCCAAAGAAGACGACACCAATGGTGGCGATCAGGACCACGCCGAGCCCCGACCACACGGCATAGGCGACCCCGACCGGGATTTGTCGCAGCGACAGGCTGAGCAGCCAGAACGCGGCGCAATAGCCGACGGCCACCAGAAGACTGGGGCCGAGCCGGGTGAACTGCTGCGATGCCTTCAGCGCGGAGGTGCCGATTACCTCGGCCACGATCGCCAGTGCAAGATAGAGATAAGCCATTGGAGGGACCCTGAAGCAGGCGCGATCCGAACCGGCATGGAGCGGTGGCCGGGGCTGGTGGCCGGGCATGACAGTTCTTGCAGCAATGAATTTCTAAAAAATATCAATATTTTAGTATATTTTAATCGCTTAAAGAGAAAATTAGAGAATGGACTTCCATAATAAAATTAAATAAGATAAAAATATTCCATCACGAGGTTGGGCGGGGACTCCGCGGGCGGCGAACTGTGTCCGGCTTGTATGCGACGGGAGCGTTTCTCATGAATGTGTCTGTGCGTGTGGCGGCGGAAACGATGCTGAGCGGCGACCGTTCCGGTCACGCTCCGGGGGCGGATCGCGACTGGGTGTTCGATGCCATCGCCCGGATGGACGCCGATTATACCCGATCGGCCGACACCCATCTGGTCAAGGTGCCACTGCCGGTGCCGGGCGTCTCCCTTTATCTCAAGGATGAATCGAGCCATCCGACCGGGTCGCTCAAGCATCGCCTCGCGCGGTCCCTGATCCTTTACGCATTGTGCAACGGAAAGGTCGGTCCGCAAACCACTCTTATCGAAGCTTCCAGCGGATCCACGGCTGTTTCGGAGGCTTATTTCGCGCGCATGCTCGGCCTGCCGTTCATCGCGGTGCTGCCACGCAGCACTTCGACGGAAAAGCTGGCGATGATCGAGCAGCAGGGCGGGCGCGTTCACTTCGTCAACACCCCGGCGGAAGTCTATGAGGCGGCCGAGCGGCTCGCCGTTGAAACCGGCGGTCACTATCTCGATCAGTTCACCTATGCAGAACGGGCGACTGACTGGCGCGGCAACAACAACATCGCCCAGACGCTGTTCAGCCAGATGGCGGCAGAGCCGGATCCGGTTCCGCGCTGGATCGTGTGCAGCGCTGGTACCGGCGGCACCTCGGCCACCATCGGCCGCTATATCCGCTATCGTCGTCATGCGACGCGGCTGTGCGTGGCAGACCCGGAGAACTCGGTCTTCCACCGCCATTTTCAGGATCGCTCGGTGCGGGTGCTGCAAAATCCCGGCCCAGGCATCGAGGGCATCGGCCGGCCGCGCGTGGAACCTTCGTTCCTGCCTGAACTGATCGACACCATGGTGCCGGTCGCCAATGCCGCCAGCCTTGCCGCCATGCGCGTCATCAGCGAGGTGCTCGGCCGTCCGTGCGGCGGCTCCACGGGCACGAACATCTGGGCGACCGCGGTGGTGATCTCGCAGATGATGGCACGCGGTGAAACCGGATCGGTGGTCAGTCTGCTGTGCGATTCCGGCGAGCGTTACCGCTCGACTTATTTCAACGACGAGTGGGTGGCTGCGCAGGGCTATGACCTCGGCCCCTTCCGGGCGCGCATCGAGGCTTTTCTCCGACGCGGCGAGCCTTTCGCGGTGTGAGCCGCCGGCGCCGCTCTCGGCTGGCAAAGACTGGAGGGCCGTGCGGCGGATGCCGCACGGCCTTTGTCGTCAGTAGGTCTTGTATTCGGTCTCGCCCTTGGTGAGGGCGAACTCCTCCTCCGGCGAGAGCACCAGCTTGTGGCGACCGGCGATGGCGAAATAGACGATGCCGAGGCCGAACCAGATGGCGACGCCGATGACGCCGGCGCGATAGGTCGGGTCGGCCAGCTGGAAGCCCAGCGTCACCACCGCGATGATGACCGTCAGCGCTGCCCCGGCCACGCCGAACGGGCTCTTGTAGGGCCGCTCGATGTGGCCATGGCGGGTCTTGAGCAGAATGTAGGACAGCGCCTGCATGATGTACGACAGCATGGCGCCGAACACGGCCATGTTCAGCAAAGTGCCGCCGATGATGGCCGAACCGCGCTCAGCCCCGACCGAGAACCACACCACCAGCATCAGTACCAGTGCCACGATGGCGCCTGCCAGCATGGCGACGTGGGGCGTCTTGCGCGTGCCATGGGTGATCGAAAGCCAGCGCGGGAAATAGCCCGCCCGCGACAGCGAATAGATCTGCCGGCCCTGCGCATAGATGATGGTGTGGAACGAGGCGATGAGGCCGATCACGGCAATCAGCGCCAGAACCTTGGCCAGGCCCGAACCGTAGATGGCGCGGAAGCCGTCGAGCAGCGGCTCGCCCGATGTCGCCAGCGCAAAGGCGCCGTTCGGCACCGACGAATTCAGCCAGAGAATCATGAAGGCGGAGACGATCAGCGTCAGGATGCCGAGGATGATGCCGCGCGGCATGTCACGCTTCGGATCGACGGATTCCTCGGCCGCCAGCGGGAGTTGTTCGATGGCAAGGAACAGCCACACCGCAAACGGCATCGCCGCCAGGGCGCCGCCGATGCCGTGGGGCAGGAACGGGCCGTTGCCATCGGGAAGCTGCGTGCCATCGGCGGCGATATTGAGCGCCCAGCGGGAGAAGTCCATCACCGGGAATGCGCTGACCCAGAACGCGACCAGACAGGCCAGCGCCAGCAGCGTGACGACAAGCGTGACGCGGAATGAAAGTTCCACGCCAACCACGTTGAGGCCGACGAACACGACATAGCCGAACACCCAGTAAACCGGCTGGAATTCGGGCGGCGTGCCGAAAATGGAGCCAAGATAGGAGCCGATGAAGAACACCACCACGGCGGGCGTGATGACATATTCGACGTTCTCGCACAGTCCGGTGATGAAGCCACCCCACGGCCCCATGGCGGTACGTGCGAAGGAATAGGCCGCGCCGGTATGCGGCAGGGCCGGCGACATCTCCGCGATGGAGAAGGTCAGGCCCAGATACATGATGGCGATGAGCACCGCGGCAATGAACATGCCGCCCCATCCGCCGGAGCCGAGCCCCAGATTCCAGCCGGAAAAGTGGCCGGAGATGACCGCACCCACGCCCAGTGCCCACAGGGACGCGACGCCGGCATAGCGCTTGAGGCCGCGTTTTTCGAAATAGGCGCTGTCGACCTTTTCGTAGGTCACGCCCGATGACTGCCCGTCCATGTCGCCCGATCCCTCGAAAGAAAGCGAGGAACAGGCCACCGGCCGGCGCGAAAGCGACACCCCGTCTTGCGCCTGCTGCCGGTGGACCTGTTGCCTCTGGCCCCGAAACGCTCCCGTCGCACGCCGGCCGGGCAAATTGCCGGTGCCGGCTGCGACCGCGCTGCCCGGCGATGCAAGCGGCGGGCCACTCGTTTGTCGGCGAACAGATGTCCCGCTCAGGGCAGATGCACGCGATTTTCGGGCAGGCCCGGCACATCGGTCGCAAGCGCGAACAGGCTGCCCGAGAGGCGCTCGCCCGGTTCGGCGGCAGTGGTGATGAACAGCGTCTTCAGGTCCGCACCGCCGAACGTGCAGGTGGTGATGTTGGAAACTGGCATTTCCACCACCCGGTCCACCTGCCCGGACGGGGTAATGCGCACGATGCAGCCGCCGCCATAGCGGCAGTTCCACAGATAGCCCCGGGCGTCGATGGCCGATCCGTCCGGCGCGCCGCGGGAAAAATCACAGAAGAACGGCCGCTCGTTGGAAATCTCCCCGGCGGGGCCATTATAGTCATAGGCACGGATGGCGTTGGCGAGGGTATCGGCGAAATAGAAGGTGCGGCGGTCCGGGCTCCAGCACAACGTGTTGGAAATGCCGATGCCGGTGCGAAAGCTCTCAGCCTCGCCCGTGGCGGAAACACGATAGAGCACGCCATCAGTGCCGCCTGCAGGCAGCGCATCGCCGTTCGGCGCCACGTTGTTGCGCATCGAGCCGATCCAGAAGCGGCCGTCGGGGTCGGCTCGCCCGTCGTTCAGGCGCACCATCGGGCTGCCGGGCAGGCTGAAGCCCTGCGCAGTGCGCTCGTCGGTTGCCGGCCGCCACAGGATGAGCTGTGATCCGAGAGCAACCAGCATCTGCCCGGAGCGCGTGGTGAGCGCCAGCGCCACCACCGGTTCGTCGAACAGCCAACTGCGCACACAGCCGTCGGCGGGCCGGAAGCGATGGATCAGGAAGCGGTTGATATCCGTCCAGTAAAGCGCCCGCTCGTCGGCCGACCATACGGCACCTTCGCCGCAACGGTCGCCGGCCGGCACAAGGCACACCGGCTCCTTCTCCATGACGCGTCTCCCTCCGCCGGTTGTTGCCGCCGCCGGCACGGCCCCGGTTCGTGCCCCCGGTTCTTGGCGGACCGTTGCGCGACGGCCTGTTCCCGGTCAAGGGCTGCCGCAAATCGCCGCCGGGTGCAACCGTCCGGGTGCTGGAGGTCGCAAACCGGAAGGCGAATCACATGTGCGGTTGCGCCTCGAGGCGCTAATCGAGCCAGCCGGAGAGGGCGCGGGTGCTGCCGGCGCGGCGGATTTGAGACAGTTTTATGGCTATTCGCTGTGGAACCCAGGTGATAGCCGTTGACGGCGGGAAGGACCCAGCGCAGAGTTGCATTGCCTATTGTTCGAGCACGAATGGGCGCTGCGCAGGCTTTGTGCAGTGCATCATCGAACCGGAGCCTGTTTCGCCGGCTGATCCGCGCCCCTCCTTCCGCTCTGCGATATCTGTTTTCCCGGGGGGCGGGTGAAGTCGGCTGTTTTTGGGGGACATTTGCAAGCCACAGCAATGCGTCGGGGGGCGCAGGCCGGCCGCCGGTGGCGGTCAGGCAGAGTTCTTGCATGACGCTGGTTTTGGCCGATGCGCCACGGAACCGGGCGGGGCGCCCGGGGAGCAAAAAAATACAAAACAGGGTGCTGACAGAGCGCAGGAGGCTGGCGCCTGTCGCACCCGGCAACCTTCAGAGGTTAGCGTATAAATGGATTATTTCCTGCAACAGCTCATCAATGGCATTGCGCTCGGCTCGATCTATGGCCTGATCGCAATTGGCTATACGATGGTGTACGGCATCATCGGCATGATCAACTTCGCCCACGGCGATATTTTTATGGTGGGTTCTTTTATTGCATTGATCGTGATCGTCGGTCTCGGGCTGACGGCGGCGTCCGGTGTTGGTGTCATCATCCTCGCGCTGGCGCTGGTGGTGCTGATCGCCATGGTGCTGACCTCGGTATGGGGCTGGACGGTTGAGCGTATCGCCTATCGTCCGCTTCGCGGCTCGTTCCGTCTTGCGCCGCTTATCACCGCCATCGGCATGTCAATCATCCTGCAGAACTACATCCAGATCACGCAGGATGCCCGCGTTAAGCCGCTGCAGCCGATCATCACCGGCGGTTATACGCTGATCGAGAGCGGTGATTTCACCGTGCGCATCTCGAATATCCAGATTCTGATCGTCGTGACGACGATCCTGCTGATGGCCGGATTCACGCTGCTCATTTCCAGAACGTCGCTTGGCCGTTCGCAGCGCGCCTGCGAGCAGGACATGAAGATGGCCTCGCTGCTGGGCGTCAATGTGGACCGCACGATCTCGCTGACTTTCGTCATGGGCGCTGCACTCGCCTCGGTCGCCGGCGTCATGTATCTTCTGTACTATGGCGTGATTGATTTCTACATCGGCTTCATCGCCGGTGTTAAGGCGTTTACCGCCGCCGTTCTTGGGGGTATCGGCTCCCTGCCGGGCGCGATGCTGGGCGGTCTCCTGATCGGCCTTATCGAAACCTTCTGGTCGGGCTATTTCTCGATCGAATACAAGGATGTCGCGGCGTTCTCCATTCTGGCGATCGTGCTGATCTTCATGCCGTCCGGTCTTCTCGGTAAGCCCGAGGTGGAGAAGGTCTGATGGCAAATGACAGCCTTTCCAAGCGCTTCAGCGCTTCGCTGAAGGATGCCGTCGTCGCCGGCGTGATCGCGCTGGCGCTGTTCGGTCCCACCATCGGCCTTAAGACGGTGACGACGACCGGCGGTCTCGAACTGGCCCATCGCTGGGGTGCGGTGGCCATTGCGGTGGCCGTCGTGTTCGCCGGTCGCCTGCTGCTCAACCTGTTCGTGTTCAAGACCGACAAGCCGGCAACGGGTCTGCTGGCCGCGCTGGCACCGCGCCCGGCCGCGATGATGGCGGCGGGCCGGGTTCTCGGGCCGCTGCTGCTGCTGCTGGCGATCCTGCTGCCGATTATTCTTGGCGTCGGCTTCCCGAGCCAGAATCGCTACGTGCTCGATCTTTCCATCCTCGTTCTCACCTATGTGATGCTGGGATGGGGGCTGAATATCGTCGTCGGCCTCGCTGGCCTGCTCGACCTCGGCTATGTCGCCTTCTACGCAGTCGGTGCCTATTCCTATGCACTGCTGGCGCAATATTTTGGCTGGTCGTTCTGGCTTTGCCTGCCGGTCGCCGGAATTCTGGCGGCATGCTGGGGCATGACGCTTGGCTTCCCCGTGCTGCGTCTGCGCGGCGATTATCTGGCCATCGTCACGCTGGCGTTCGGCGAGATCATCCGCATCGTGCTGCTCAACTGGGCTTGGTTTACGGGTGGCCCGAACGGCATCTCGGGCATTCCGCGTCCGAGCTTCTTCGGGCTGGACTTCACCCGCGGCGAGGGCGGCTTCGCGGCCACCTTCGGGCTCGACTACAGCCCGGTGCACCGCATCATCTTCCTCTATTATCTCATTCTGGCCCTCGCGCTGCTGACGGCCTTCGTCACCACGCGGCTTCGCCGCCTGCCGGTCGGCCGGGCGTGGGAAGCACTGCGTGAAGATGAAATTGCCTGCCGCTCACTCGGCATCAACACCACGATGACGAAGCTGTCGGCCTTTGCCACGGGCGCGATGTTCGGCGGCTTCGCCGGCTCGTTCTTCGCCACCCGTCAGGGCTTCATCTCGCCTGAATCCTTCACGTTCATGGAATCGGCGGTCATCCTCGCCATCGTCGTGCTCGGTGGCCTCGGCAGCCAGATCGGCGTGGTGGTGGCGGCCACGGTGATGATCGGCGGCTTCGAACTGTTCCGCGGCCTCGACGAATACCGCATGCTGGTGTTCGGCCTTGCCATGGTTCTCATCATGATCTGGCGTCCGCGTGGCGTCGTCTCGGCGCGCAAGCCCACCGTGGCCTTCGGCAGGAAAGCTCAGGCCATCGATGCTTCGCTCGTAGGGGAGGGCCACGGCTGATGCGCTGGCAGCAAAACCCGGTGCTCGGTGTCGAGCACCTGACCATGCGGTTCGGCGGCCTGACCGCTGTCGGCGACCTGTCGTTCGATGTCGGCCGGGGCGATATCACCGCCCTGATCGGCCCCAACGGTGCCGGCAAGACCACGGTGTTCAACTGCATCACCGGCTTCTATAAGCCGACCGAAGGGCGCCTTGCCGTGAAAGACCGGCATGGACAGACCTTCCTGCTGGAGCGGATGGCGGATTTCGAGATCTCCGGCCGTGCCAAGGTGGCCCGCACCTTCCAGAACATCCGCCTGTTCGGCGGCATGACGTTGCTGGAAAACCTGATGGTTGCCCAGCATCGCACCCTGATGCGGGCCTCTGCCTTCTCCATCGCCGGCCTGTTCGGGCTGCCGACCTATCGCAAGGCCCACGCCGAGGCGCTCGACCGGGCCCGCTACTGGCTGGAGCGCGTCGGTCTGATCGACCGTGCGGACCATCCGGCAGGCGATCTGCCCTATGGCGCCCAGCGCAGGCTGGAAATTGCCCGTGCCATGTGCACCCTTCCGGAACTGCTGTGTCTGGACGAGCCGGCAGCCGGTCTCAACCCGCGTGAATCGCTGGAACTCAACGAGTTGCTGCTGTTCATCCGCAAGGAGCATGATGTGTCGATCATTCTGATCGAGCACGACATGAGCGTGGTGATGCAGATTTCCGACCACGTCATCGTGCTCGATTACGGTCGCAAGATCTCCGACGGCACGCCCGCCGAGGTGCGCAGCGATCCCAAGGTGATCGCAGCCTATCTCGGCGTCGATGACGACGAGGTGGAAGCGGTGGAAGAAGAAGTGGCCGAGGAGGCGGGGGCATGAGCGACGTGCTGACAAAGCCTGCCCCGGCGGCCGGCGCGGCCGATGGCCCGCTGCTTTCGGTGCGTGGCGTCAAGACCTATTACGGCAAGATCATCGCCCTCAAGGGCGTGGATCTGGACGTCAATCGCGGCGAGATCGTCACGCTGATCGGCGCCA
>DAIPYB010000055.1:0-10199 GCA_036782955.1 Pseudoxanthobacter sp.
GCGTGCCGAGGGCGACGTTGTTGATGGGAATCATGCAGCACATCAGCGACACGCCGCGGAACACCTGCGGCCACACCAGCTGCCAGAAATCCCACTCCGCCGTGACACGGGTCATGATCCAGCAGCCGATGGCGAAGCCGATGAAGCCGCCGGCCAGCATGATGCGCGGGTCGAGCTTCATCGCCAGCCGGCCGGCCACCGGCGCCGTCAGAAACATGACGAAACCGGACAGGAACAGCGTTTCGCCGATCTGCAGCGAGTTGTCGTGGCGCACGCCGCCCAGAAACAGCGGATAGATATAGGTAAGGCCGTAGAGCCCGATGCCGAGGCAGAACGAGAACAGACAGCCGACCGCGAAATTCCGGTTGCGGAAGGCCGACAGATCGACCACGGGCACCGCCTGCGTCAGGGCGCGATAGAAGAACAGCACGGCGCCGGCGATGGAAAGCGCGGTGAAAAGGCGGATGCTGTTATCCTCGAACCAGTCGTTCCGGGTGCCTTCCTCCAGCACATATTCGAGGCTGCACAGGAACAGCGCCAGTGCGACGAGGCCGAACCAGTCGAAGCGGCGGAACAGCGCGAAATGCGGCTGGTCGAAGTCGATCAGCGCGATGGCGGCAATCGTCACGCCGATGCCCGGCACCACGTTGATGAAGAACAGCCAGTGCCATGACTGCCACTCCGTCAGGTAGCCGCCCACGGTGGGGCCGATGGTGGGGGCGAGCGTTGCGACGAGGCCGACGATGGGGCTGACGATGCCCTGCTTGGACCGCGGAAACACGGTGTAGGCGGCCGAGAACACGCTGGGAATCATCGCGCCGCCGAGAAAGCCCTGCAGCGCGCGCCAGACAATCATCTCGTCGATGGAGGACGACAGTCCGCACATGATGGACGTGAGGGTGAAGCCGCCCGCCGAAAGCGCAAACAGCCAGCGCGTGGAAAGCGCCTGCCCGAGAAAGCCGGACAGCGGAATCATCACCACCTCGGCAATCAGGTAGCTCGTCTGCACCCACGACATTTCGTCGACGCTGGCGGAAAGCCCGGCCTGAATCTCCGACAGCGAGGCCGAGACGACCTGAATGTCGAGAATGGCCATGAACATGCCGAACACCATGGCGACGAAGGCCAGCAGGCGGCGGCCGTCGATGTGTTCTTCGGGAACGGCGGGCGCCGGCGCGGTGCGGGCCGGTGCCGTGGCCGCGGGTGATTTTGTCATGGCCAGTCCTGCGCAAGGAAGGAGGCAAGGCGAAACGGCCCCCCTCGCGCGCCGCCCGGCAGCGGAAAGCGAAAGGGGCCGCAGGCGGAAGGGCCGGAAGCGGAGGCGGGCCGGCGCGCCGGATGGCAGTCCGGCGAAGGGTCCGCGGCCTCAGGTGTGAGGCTTGCCGCGGGTGTCGACATCCACCACCACCGACAGGCCGGGGCGCAGCACGGGGTTGTGCTGGTCGGCAGGGGCGATGGCGATGCGCACCGGAATGCGCTGGGTGATCTTGGTGAAGTTGCCGGTGGCGTTTTCCGGCGGCAGCAGGCTGAAGGTCGCGCCGGAGCCCGGCGCGATGCTCTCCACCGTGCCGTGGATGAGGTTGCCATCGAGCGCATCGACCGCGATCGTCACCGGCAGTCCGGTGTGGATGGCGCGCAGCTGCGTTTCCTTATAGTTCGCCTCGATATAGTAGGCGTTGTCCGGCACCAGCGCGCCGATGCGACCGCCCGGCTGCACATAGGCCCCCAGATTCACAGCCCGGTTGCCCAGAATGCCATCCACCGGTGCGCGCACGGCGGTGTTTTCAAGGTCGAGTTCGGCGCGGTGAACGGCGGTCTGCTGCTCGCCGAGCTGGCGGCGGGCTTCCGTCTGCTGGGCATCCAGCACATCCCGCTGGCCGTTGGCGGCCAGAACGCCGGCATTGGCGGCGGCAAGGGCGGCGTTGGCCTTGTCGAGGTCGGCACGCGCCTCGTCCACGCGCTTCGGCAGGCCGGCGGGGGTGCCGATGAGGGCCGTGGCGCGGCGATATTCAGCCTCGGCGCGCACCTGCTCGGCGGTGGCGGCATTGACCTGCGCCTTTGCCTCGCTGATGGCGGCATCCTGCGCCCTGATCTGGGTGCCGATGCGGGCAATCGTCGCCTCGATGGTCGCGGCCTTGCTGCGGGCGGCATCGAGCGCCACGCGATAATCGGCATCGTCGATGCGGGCGATGACGTCGCCGGCCTTCACCGCCTCGTTCTCGGCCACCGGCAGCGCATCGATATAGCCGGCAACCTTGGCCGACAGGTTGGTGATGTCGGCCTGCACATAGGCGTCGTCGGTCGTCACCTGAAAGCGGCCGAATGTCCACCACCGCTCGCCGGCCCAGCCACCGGCGGCCAGCGCGCCGATGGCCACCGCCATCAGCACCAGCCGGCGGCGCCTGCCGCGCGGGCGCGCCGGCGCGGCGGCCGGCTCCGTGGCGGCGGGAACGGCCGAAGCCGGGGCGGCAACCGGCGCAACCGGCCGCGGCGCACCGGGCGAAGCGGGGGAAAGGGGTGCCGCATCGGCCGTCGTTCCGGCCGCGGTGCGGGTGTGGCTGGCGTCATCCATGGCGGGCTTCCGCAGTAGGGGCCGGAAAAGAGGCCGGAAAACCGGCTTCGCTGCGCCGCCGCGGGCTGGCCGGCAGCGGGGTGCGACAATTCGGAGCCGATTAGCACTTGTCTTGACTAAACCGTATAGTTAAGTTCAATAGAACGTTCCTGCACCATAAGCAAGCCTTGACGGCAGCCCGCCTGTGCAATGCTCGGCCCGAGCCAGTGGCCAGAAGGCGGCCGGTGATGTCATATCGCGGGCCGGGATATCGTGAGCCGGGCCGTTCTCCGGCATGCAGCGCAGCCTCCGGGTGTTCGGCCTTTCGGGCAGGGGCATCCCGGATGCGTGTGTTCCGCGCCGATGTGTTCGGGGTCGATGTGCTCCGGGCCGATGCGTCCCGGGCATGGCAGAAGCAGGGTTCCGCGCGGAAGCAACGTCCGCGACGGTGACTGCGCCGATCCCTGCCGGGTGGTTATGGTGCCGCTGCGCCGCAGGCTCGCGGGCAGGACAATATAGAGAATAGAGAAAGGAGCCGGTCCTTTTCCGGGTTGAGCACGGTGACGCAGACTTCTCCCTTCGACGAGGCCCATGAACCTGTTTCTCCGGCAGCCGGCGGCGCGGGCCGTCCCGCGCCGGTGCGGCCGCGCCGCGCCGGGCAGGAGGAAAAGCGGCGCCGGATCGTGGAGGCGGCCCGGCTCATCTTCACGACCGTCGGCTATGACAGCGCGAGCATGAACGACATCGCCAGTGCGGCGCGTGTGTCGAAGCCGACGCTCTATGTCTACTTCGAGCACAAGGAAGCGCTGTTCGCCGCGCTGGTCGACGATCTCTGCAACCGCGTGCCGGAGTGCGGAACTCCGCTCGACGCCGAAGGAGAGATCGCGGATCTGCGGGCCTATCTCGTCAATTATGCGCGGCTGCTGATGCTGAAGCTGACGCGGCCGGAGCACATCGCCTTCCTGCGCATGGTGATCGGCGCGGCCAGCAAGTTCCCCGAACTCGGCCGCATGACCTATGAGGCCGGCCCGGCCGTGGGGCAGGCCCGGCTGGCAAGGCTGTTCGAGCGCGAAACCCAGCGCGGCCGGCTGAAGGTTGACGACACGACTTTCGCCGCCCAGCAGTTCTTCGCCGTCACGCAGGGCGGTGCGCTGCGCAAGGCGCTCTTCAATGTCGGCACCGTGCCGACGGAAGCCGAAATCCGGGCCTGCGTGGAGCCCGGCGTGGACATGTTTCTGGCCGTCTACGGCGTCGCCGCCGCGCCGGATTTATGATTCGAGTGCGCCCGAGGCGAGTTTTCCACGACCTGCCGCGCCGGAAGAAAGGGTGCGGGATCGCCGCCAGTGCATTGATCTCACAGAGATATCGTGTGTTCAGACCCCGGAGGCATCCGTTAGCCGGTGTCGGGTTATCCACCTTGCTGCCGACAGTCGCGGGCAATGTTCCGGCGGGGTGTTGCCAGCCACGAACGGGCAGGCTATAAGCCCACCCATCGGAGCGGCGACGCTCTGAGCCCTGTCCGAAGCACTTTGCTTCAGCCGTGATGCGGCATCGTCGGCTGAGCCGAGATCAGCCTGCAGAGCGGAAGCAAGACGGACAGGAGGCCGGGACCCGCTGCGGTCCGGCGTCTTGGGGAATAGTTTAATGGTAGAACAGCGGACTCTGACTCCGCTAGTCTTGGTTCGAATCCAGGTTCCCCAGCCATCTTGATTTCACTGCATAATCTGGAGCGTAACGGCGGACTATGGTCGGCCGTTTGGGTGGTCATTTGGGAACTTTTGTTCCCGCTGCGTGCTGCTCCATCTTGTTGATGGCCGATTCCGCCAGTCGCGTATCGCGATACAGGTAGTGCGAATCGAGGATCGCGGCGACATCCCTCAGGCTGTGGCCGGTGCTCGTCGCGATCTCGGGGACCTCGCAGCCGGCCAGCGCCAGACGGGTTATCGCGGTGCCGCGCAGGTCGTGGAATGTCACCCCTGACACCCCCGCGCGGATGCAGGCCTTTCGCCACGATGCGCGAAACCCGCTCTCCGTCCATGCTGTCCCGGCTTCCGTGGCGAGGACCGTCGCCGCCTTTCGCGCCGTCGCGTCAAGGCGCTCCCGCAGGGGAGCCCCGACAGGAACCACCACGCGTGCACCTGTCTTGCGCTGGGTCAGGCGGATATGCGTCCCGTCATAGGCCGTCCACGTCAGCCGCAGCAGGTCGCCCTGTCTCTGGCCGGTCCAGAGCGCCAGCATGAGCGCGAGAGCGAGGTGCGGCGGCGCTTTATCGAGAAATGCGGCTTCGTCCGCACTGGTCCAGACGGATTCGTTGCGGCTGCCGCGATAGACGCGCCCGGCGCGCTCGCACGGGTTCGCAGTGGCGAGCCCGCGGTCCACGCCCCATGCGAGGATGATGGACAGCACCGCAAAGGCATAATCGGCTTGCCGGCGGGACGACACGGCAAGCTTGTCACGCCATGCGAGGAACTCGCCGCGCGTGCGCCTGTCCTCAAGCCCGGCGAGCGGGAAGTCTCCGTATTCGCCCTCGATGCGCTTTATCTGCCGGCGATAGTCTGCCTGCGTGCGCGGCGCCAGTGCCGTGAAATTGGAGCTGATGCCATAGGCATTGATGATCGACTGGAGCGTGCCGATCCCGGTCTCGCGCCGGGCCGAGACAGCGGCGTTGTAGGCGGCCATGAACTCCGGGCTGCCGGGGGTGCCGGGCAGCCGCGGTCCACCTTTCCACGCATAGTAATAGATGACCTCTTTGCCACTGGCGAGCCGCGTCTTTACGCGGTTCAGTCCCTTAAGCCGGACCCTCACGGCCGCGCCTCCATTTGTCGAATGCCGTCTCTGCTGCGGGTGCCTGAGTGCGCCCGCTGGCCTGATCGATGGCATCGTCTATGGCCAGACGATCCCAACGTGACGTGCCGGGGATCGGACCCGGAATGATGCCCTTGCGCATCCAAACATCAATCGATGTTGGAGACAGGCTGAGATAGGCTGCAACCTGCCCGCGGGTCATCCCGCGAGGTGCTGTCGGCGCGCCGCCGGCCGAACCGCCATCACGCATCCCTGTCCTCCTTCAGAGTTGGTGCGGGCCCGCGCGGCGGGCGCCGTTCGGGCGTGAGTACAGCCGAACAATCAGGCAACGTACCGCGGGGTGCGATGAGGGTGCGGATCAGCGCGATGTTGAAAGTGGTGACTTTGCGGACTTCGGAACCGCTGAAAGTAACGCGATCCCATTCATCAGGCGAAGGCACATCACTTGCCGGGTGCGCGCTGGCGCTGCCAGCATAGGTCTCGACATAGCTGATGGCGGCAGCATCGCGGTTCGCCTTGGCGGCAGCCGCCACCACACAAGCAATCTGGCCCGCCTTGGCGGCGCTGATGTTGTCGCTTTCCAGCAGATCGCTGAAAAGCCACAGAGCAACCATGTCGTCAGGATCGAAGAAGCGGGCGCGGCCCGGCACGGTGGCTGGGGCGCAGGGAAAATGGCCGTTCGCAACATGCTCGTTGAAGCGCTCGCGACTGATGCCGGCCTCGCGGCAGGCATCGACCGTAGTCATCTTGTCCATGGCGATCGTCTTCATTCCGCGGCATCCCGCACGGGCGGCCACGGCATGTCGGCGAGGCGATGCAGGGTGGCTTCGTCTGCCCACAGCGGTGGTGGCTGGTGCATTTCGGGCGGCGGGGTGAGGGCGACGATGATACGCCGGGTGATGCGGGCCACGTCGTGCACCGGCCAGCGCAGGCGCGGACCGATGATGAGGGCGCGCTTGTAGCCTTCCATCAGGCCGCGCAGCAGCGCCGGGCTGGCGCCGGGGGACAGCAGGTCCGCGGCCCAGTGGCAGGCATTGGCGAGCTGCTGGCCGACAGCGGCCGGGTTGGCGCTGGCGAGGAGCTCAATGTTGCGGCGCATGGTAACGGTCATGGTCACTTTCCTTTCGGGTCGCTGAGCGGAAGGAGGTTGTGGCCGGCCTGCTGATCGGCGGCGGCCAGACGGGTTCTGATCGCGGCGACGCGGGCGGCGAGGTAGACCTCGCCTTCCCAACTGCGCAGGGCGGCGCCGAGGGCGGCGGACTGGTCCGGCCGGAGTGCGGGCGTGACAAAGGGTTCCGCCTCAAGGGGCGGCTCGGTGTGCTTCATTTTTCGGGGCTTTCGGGTGGGGCCGGTCAGCGGGCCGCGGCTGCTGCCAGCTTGTCGAAATGCGCGTTCATGCGCTCCAGCGCCTCCGCAAGTGCGGCATCGACGGCGGTGGCGATCTGGCCGGGCTGCCGGTGGCGGAGGGCTGCGATGTCGCCAGCGAGCGCGGCGATGGTGTGCTGAGCCGCCACTATCGTGGCGGTCATCTGCGCCATGGTCTCATGCATGCTGGCGACGGTGGTGCAGGTGGCGGCAAGCCCGGCCGACAGGGCCGCCAGCTCGTCCGCGCTCGCGAGGCACGGCGGCGGCGCCGGCGGGGGCCAGCGGCCGGGCCGGGGCAGGGGCAGGATGCCGGCGGCATCGAAGCCTGCGCCGAAGCCGGCGAAGGCCTCGCCGGTGGCGAGGATGGCGATCTCGTCAGCGGCAAAGCCGGCCTGCAGCAGGTCTTCGTTGGTAAGCACGCCAGTGGCGGCGATGGCGGCATCCTTCAGCTCGCGATAGATGGCGCGCAGCTCGTCCCAATCGGGTTCGGGGCCGCCGGTGTCGCGGGCGCGGGTGATGCGCAGCGGGTAGGGCGTGGGGTCGTAGGTGTGGATCAGGGCCGTCATGGGCCGAGCCTCCATCGGTGGACGATGGAGAGAGCTTTTCGGAAAATCAGAATTTCGTCAAGGGGTGTCCTGATAATCAGAATATTATTTTTGAACGAGGTGACGTGCTGTCATATGTGGTGTGTCGTGAGGGCGGCATCGGGAGGTTGTCGCTATTGACGGATAGAATTTTAAAAGTATATTTCCATCTATATCATTTTAAACTTATATAAGTTCCGGGAACTTATCCATAGAATTGGTGTCTTTCAGAAGAGTCGCGCTTCTCTTGGCGAGGGTCTCCATATATTCCTGCGCCTCTACATCCTTAAAGAACGGCGCATCTGGTGCGAGCTGATTTACAGCGGCTTCGACTTGATCAAGTTTAATCTTGAAAAACTCTTTTCGATAATTTTCGGTGTTCACGCGCTGCGGATCGAATGCGCTATGCAAGGCGCGTTCCAGGGCCGGCGCATCGTCACTGTAGATGATCGCGTGGGTATCGAATAGGAATGGCACGCTGGCATCGCCCAGTTCACGGATACGATCCATAGGGTCGAGGCGGCGCGTTAGGCCGATCTTGACTACGTCTGCACCGAACGAGCCGATGTTGGAGATAATGTAGACATAGCCCGACTTAGTCTTCTCTGCCATTGCCTGTGCGCGCATAACACGAGAATGAGCCTCGTTCAGATCCTTCTCCAGTGCAGCGATCTGGGCCGCAAACGCCTGCAGTCGAGCTCCAGATGCCTTTGCGGCCTCTGCTCGGGCTTTGGAGAGCAGCCGCTGGTAGCGCGATTCCTCTTCCTCGGCGCGTTCCATATCGCGTTGCAGCTTTTGTTCCTCGCGCTGCATGCGGGCCAGTTCCGCTCGCTCTTCCTTTTCCTTCTTGAGCTTTTCTCTGTATTCATGGGTGAGCCGGAGTTCGTTTAGCTTCAGTTCAACATATCCGGCTGTTATGATCGTGGCATTCGATGCGTTTAGCCTATCGAGCTGCTCCTTCGCTTTTTGGATTCGCCTCTCCATGGCCAGAGCATTGTTCCAGCGGACATTGGCAATGGCGGCTTCACACTCGTTGTTGAAGGCACGCAGAGTGAGGCGGACGTTCCTGTTCATCATGGCTTGCCCCTTGGCAACGCTGCCGTCCAGCAACCAATCTTTGGTACAGATGACAGCGGTCTTCAGGTCCACCATGTCCTTCTGCTCGTCGCGAACCTTCTCGATGGCGCGCTTGTATTCCTCGCTGTCGGTAAAGTCGAAATGAGGTGCGTAGATGCCAATTTCGGCAAGGGCGAGCCGTTCATCGTAAATGGCTATCTCTTTGACAAGGCTGTCGAAAATTTGCTTTTTCATCTTATATTCGAAGCGCAGACTTTCGGTGTCTTGCAGGATGGCGTCGCGCTGAGCGCGGGCCTCAGCGGCCATCGCCGTGGCCTCGCGACCGAGGGCCACTTTCTTTGCCTGGATGGCTTCCACTTCGGCTTGTGCCTGACGGACGAGGGCGTCTTTCTCCTTCGTCGTGGCGAGAATGATGGCCATCCTTTCGGCCTGCGCATCTGCGACGGCGGCTTCCATGTCGTTGATGGCAGCAAAGCGCTCGAGCTTACCCGACTGTTCTGCGAGACGTGCTTCCATTTGGGCACTGTGCTTGAGCGCTGCGGCAACCCGGCTGCGGAGAAATTGGATTGCGACAACCGCAACAAATAACAGAATCGCGACAATACCGGCCGCGATCAGGATTCGGTCATCCCCTGACATTAAATCCCCCTACCAACCTTTGTTGGCAGGCTAAGCCGCAATCGCTGCGGGAGTCCAGTGTTGCAGGATACGCCGTTGGGTGCGATGCCTTGCCGCTCACCCGAACGAGAACTTGCCGATATAGCGCCCGACGATGTGCATCTCCGACAGCATCCGCTCGCGATCCAGATGGCGGGGGTTGTCGGAGGAGATGCGCAGCTTCACTTCGCCATCCGCGTGCTGCTCCAGCACTTCCAGGCGCTTGATGATGATGCCGCCGAATTCGTCCGCCACGGCATAGATGCCGGGCGGCGAGGGCACACGGTGGCGGATGTCGATGAAGGCGATGTCGCCATCCTCGATGGTGGGCGACATCGAATCGCCCTGGCAGGGAATGGCGGCGACATGCTGCGGCCGGGCACCGAGGCGCGACAGCAACTGAGCGGGCAGGCGCCAGTAATCCGACACCACCTCCGCCGCAAAGGTCATGCCGTGCAGCTCTGACGCGCCGTCCACGACCATGGTAACGCCGCCGGCGCCAAGACCGGCGGTGAGGTCGATCTGCGGCACGGTTTCCGGGGGGATACCGCTGGTGCCGGTGACACTGCTGATGGTGGCCGGTCTTTCCGGCGCATAGTGCAGGGGGGTGGGTTCGTCGGCGGTGCGGACGAGGCCGGGTTCGCCCGTGAGCAGATCTGATGCCGTGACGCCGAGCACGCTGGCGATCTTCTTCAGGGTGTCGACGGTTATCGCGGCCCTCTTGCCGTCGCGCAGGTTATGCAGCGCATCCGGTTCGACTCCGGCCATCTCACACGCAGCGCTTTCCGAGAGGCCGATGCGTTTCAGGTGTGCATGGATGCGCTGGAGCGCTTCCGGTAACAGGTCTGGTCTGCTCTGGCTCGTATCGGCATGCGGCGGTGAGACCTCAAGATACTGAGCAATTTTGCTTATCTCGCGTGCCTTCAGGTCGCGACTTCCCTGCAGCAGAGCCGTGACGGCCGACGGCGAACGGCCGATAGCAGCGGCAAGGCCGGCTTGCGTCTTGCCCGGCTTTTTGAGGCCGTCCCTGATCCAGTCGAGGTCATCGGATGTGTCTGTCATAGCGCCATTTTCTGGTGTCATAGCGCCATTTTCTGGCTTTCAGAACGGACGTCCATTATGAAAATCCGAATTTATCGTTTGACACACCGTTCTGAAAA
>DAIPYB010000056.1:0-10199 GCA_036782955.1 Pseudoxanthobacter sp.
GCAGCGAACGAGCGCGCGGTCTGAAGTCTGGGAGGAAACGCCCAAAGAGGGCATAATCTTTGTACTGCGGTTGCTGTCCGCAAACCAGCGCGATGCCGGTAGGGCTGCCATGTGATTTCGTCAGATGGGCGTTCCTCAACTCAACGCGCCGTCATGGCGCCATTTCCCGCCCGCTCCGGTCGCCCTCCGGTGATCTGGTGCATGTCAGGATGACATCCGGGCAAGCCGGGCGGGGCTGTGCCTGCGGCCAGCCTGCGCCAGTGGGGCATTTCGCCCGGTGCGACCGCGCGATGACGGGCGTCCTTCAGCAAACCTCGTCACATGGACCATGCCGGTCTTGCCGGCGTACTTTCTCTTGCCGCGCTGTCTATTGCAGCGGCTCGATCAGCACCGAGCGCAGCGTCGCGCGGGCCTCGCCGGCGACGACATGCGAGAAGACTCGAAGCTCGCATCTCGAATGAGCCTGTGTCCGGAATTCGATTCCGAATGCCCGGGCAGGCACCGTGTAGTCGCGGGTGGTGACGTCCTGAGTCTCGGGCTGGAATATATCGAGCGTCAGGCGCACGGGGTTCCGATCCCGCCAGCGATCCAGAAGCGAAGTCTTCGTCGAGATTGCGAGATCGAACAGCGCCCGCCAGCGGCCGGCAGGCAGGTCGACGGTTGCGCCGTAGAGGATATGGCGTGGCGGTGCGGCGAGGGGGAAGCTGAGGCCGTCCGGAAGCTGCTCCGTCGGCGCATCGCACCGGAACTCGGCCGCCGCCAGACGAAAGGAAAGTTGCTTTCCCGTCAGGTCGCGCACATCGAGTGCCTGTTGCCACTCGGGGCCTTGCAGAATGAAGATCGCCTCGCCGCCGGTGTCGTCGCAGACGGTCGCATTGCGGATGCCGATCCCGATATGGCGGATGCCGGCTTCATCCAGCAGCGTCTTCACGTCCTGAAAGGTGAGAGCCTGAATGGCCGACGCATCTGTGCCGGGTGCCGGCAGGCGGAAGGCAATGCCGCCGTTGGCGGGGACCTGCCGGTAAAGCCGGGCGATTTCCCCGCCCGGATCGTGGGCGTTGAGAATGTCTGCTTCGTCGAAAACCACCGGGCTGCCCGGATGCAGGCTCGCGAATATGCCTGCGAGATCGTAGCGGGCCGGCGGCGTTCCGTCGGTGATCGGACCGCCGAACTTGTGGCCGGCGAGATCGTTGCCGAAGGTCGTGGCCAGCAGCGCCGCGTCGGCCGGCGCAATCCGGCCGAGTGCCTCCGCCATGGGATGGTGCAGATCCACCGTCGCGTCGAGTGCCTGCGCGGCCGCGATCAGGCGCTGCACCGGGGCGCCATACCAGCCCGCACGGGCCGGCGGCATCCGGTCTGTTGCGATGTCGGTCACCTGCCGCAGTTGTTCGCCATCGTCCTGTCGCACAAGGCCGGCGCCGATCAGCCTGCCGACGAAGCCGTGCAGCTGCTCGGTCGACGGCGGCCGCAGGTCTTGCAGGGCGGCGCCGAGCGCGCCGGGGTGCGCCAGATCCACGGTCAGCCCGTGGCCGCCATAAACCGGCGTTCCGGAAACGACGACAGGCAGCCCGGCCATGAGGGCCTCGAGCCCGACATTGGACGAGTGGACGGCGACCGCGTCGCAAAGGCCGAAAAGATCGTGGATCGCAGCCGACCGGACGATATGCACATGCTCGCCCAGCACGGCCTGCCAGCCTTCGGGGGCGCGGTCGAACGGATGCGGCTTGAACACGACGCGCCACTGCGATCCGATGGAGGCGACCGCCGTTCTGCACAGTGCCTGATAGTTCGCCTGATCGCCGAGACTGACAACGACATTGGCATCGTGGCTGAGCTGGCCGGCGATCAGCACCACGGGCCGGTCATCGCTCCGCCGCCAGTGGCCAAGGTCGTCCAGCACCTGCGGCTCGGTGCTCTGGCGATATTTGGTGAGGCCGTCGCGCCGAACGCTGTCGATGAACGTTGCGCCGACCTCACGATCCGTGTCGCTGAACGGAGTGGCCAGCACGCGATCGATGTGGCAGTCGCCGCGATAGAAATGCGGCCCGACCGGATCGATGAAATGGAAACCGGGGAAGAACGGGCTTTCCCAATAGCAGACCCGGCATCCCCGCCGGCTTGCCGCAATGGCGAGGAGGCGGGAGATGACTTCCGCGCCATGCGGCACGAAGACGATATCGGGCGCAAGACGGCTTATCAGGGCATCGGCGTGCAGCGCCACCTGCCGCAGTTTCTGATTCCAGACCGACTCGCTCAGGATGGTGTCGGTGCGAAAATCTCCGCTGGCGATGGCGTGGGCAGACAGGTCGGCGAAGTCCAGCCGGTATCCCCCCTGCCGTCCGAAGGCATGGGCTGAAATGCGGCCGACGGTATCCAGCCCGCGGCCGTTCAGCAGGTTCTGTTCTTCAAGGTCGCCCCGCCAGTCGTCTTCCCAATAGCGCACGATCGTCGTGGCAATGCCGGCGACCCGGGCCGTGCGGGCGATGTTTTCGGCGTTCTGTGCGGATTCCGGTCCGGGGAGGCGGAAGATCAGCCCATGCATTGCGGTCTGTTACCCGTGGTCGGCTGGAAGGAGAGAGGCATTGTCCGGCGCCATCGCGGCAAGCGGCGTCCCGTGGAGGAACACGGGTCAGGCGGCGATGCTCTGTTCAGGCGGCGGCAATTTCGTTTCCCTCCCGGTGGCCATGCGGCCGGTAATCTCAGCGATGCGTGAGCCACGATAGGATGGCAGGCGGCCGACGCCTAGACTATTTCAGGTTTCAGGACGGCGGGAAAGAAATACCATCTGGAATTGTGGAGATGTGAGCGGCCTGTCGCAGGCCTGTGCGCGGTTTCCTGTTCCGGGATCCGGCCCTGCCAGGCGGTCGTCTCGACGCAGGCGCGGGGGAGTGGGATGATGCGCGGTCGCGGCAAGTCCGGTCCTGTGGCCGGGCGCATCATCCGGGAGCACAGGTGTCGTGCGGATCGACTTCCTCGGTGTCGAGGCTTTTCTCAGCATCGCCGAACGCGGCAGCTTCCAGCGGGCAGCCACTCATCTCAATCTGTCGCAGACGGCCCTGAGTCACCGCATCCGCAAACTGGAGACGGACCTTGGCGTGCGGCTTTTCACCCGCACCGGCCGGCAGGTCACGCTGACGCCGGCCGGGGCGGAACTGCTGCCGGGCGCACGCGAGATGCTGCAAAATCTCACGGCGTCCTACGAGGCCCTGAAGGAGCGCGGGCAGGAACGCCAGAAGCGGCTGGCATTCGGTTGCCTGCCGACGATCACCACCTACCGGCTGCCGCCGCTGCTGGCGTCGTTTTCTGCCCTGCGGCCTGAGATCAGCGTGCATATCCACGACAATTCGGCCAACGAGATCGCCACTCTGGTCAAGAACGGCGAGGCGGAGTTCGGCATCACCGTGCTGTCGGCGGCGCGCTGGGATCTGGAAATGACGCCGCTGATGAAGGAGCGCTATCTGCTGCTGTGCCCGGAAGACCACCCGCTGGCGCAGCGCGAGGCCGTCGGCTGGAGCGACATTGAAGGCGAGCCGCTGGTGCGCATCAGCCCGCAGGCGTCCAACCGCACCATTCTGGACGAAGCCCTCGGCAGCCGGCGCGAACATATGCGCTGGCGCTATGAGGTGCAGCACCTCGCCACCGCCGTCAGCCTCGTTGCCGCCGGTATCGCCCTGACGGTCGCGCCAAGCCTTGCGGTCGATCCGGCGGGAACGCCGGGCGTGCGCACGGTTGCCATTCGCAATCCCATCGTCAGCCGTACCCTCGGTCTCGTCGTGCGCCGCGGCTATCCGCTGTCGGAGGCGGCAAACCTCATGCTCGGGCTGATCCGCCGCGATCTGGCCGACCGCGACAGCGAGGGCTGAACGACCGTCTGAAATGAATTGCTTTCATGGAAGCTGCCATTCTTGTCATTTGAAATCATCTGACTGAGCCGACACTTTCGTTTCCAAAAGCATGGGAGCGGAACGTGCCGGAGATTAAGGCGCCGGAAATTAGGGCGATTGCATTCATCGGCTATGGCGAGGTGGGCACGCTGTTTGCCCGCCAGCTGCTTGCCGCCGGTCCGGTTGCCATCGCCGCGTGGGATATCAAGCTCGTCGCGGATGAGACGGCGGCGCCGATGCGTGCGGTGGCGGCAGCCGATGGCGTGCGCCTTGCCGCCGACGCGGCGGATGCCGCGCGCGATGCCGATGTGGTGTTCTCCGCCGTCACTGCCGATCAGGCGGAGGCGGTTGCCCGTTCTGCCGGCGACTGGCTGAAGCCGGGGCAGATCTTTTTCGACATCAATTCCGCTTCGCCGGCCACCAAGGCGCGGGCTGCGGCGGTGCTGGCCGAGGCAGGTCTCGACTATGTCGAGGGCGCCGTCATGGCGCCGGTGGCGACACCGGGCATTCGGGTGCCGATTCTCTCCGGCGGCCAGCGTGCCGCCGCGCTGACCGGGGCGCTGAATGCCTTCGGCATGAACATTCGTGCCGTTTCCGACACCATTGGCCGGGCCTCGGCCACCAAGCTGTGCCGCTCCATCATGATCAAGGGCATCGAGGCCCTGATCATCGACAGCGCAGCCGCTGCTGCGCAGTGGGGCGTTTCCGACGACGTGTTCGCTTCGCTCAATGCCACCTTCCGCGAGGCTGACTGGGCGGAGCTTGCCCCGCTGATGGACCAGCGCGTGGCGCGCCACGGGGTGCGCCGCGCGGCGGAGATGCGCGAGGCGGCCGCGATGCTGGCCGACATGGGCCGCCCCGGAGACCTCGCTCTGGCGGTTGCCGGCGCCCACGCCCGGCGCGCCGGCAAACTCTGAAAAAGAAAAACAAACCGCCGTCCGGGGAGGACCCAGCATGACCGCCAGCACCCAGACCGCCATTCCCTGTATCCTCATGCGCGGCGGCACCTCCAAGGGACCGTTCTTCCGCGAGGCCGACCTGCCGGCGGATATCGCCACGCGTGACCGGGTGCTGCTTGCCGTCATGGGGTCGCCGGACGCCCGCCAGATCGACGGGCTCGGCGGCGCCCATCCGCTGACCAGCAAGGTGGGCATCGTGCGCCCGGGGCGCGAACCCGGCATTGACCTCGATTTCCTGTTCGCCCAGTTGCAGCCGGCGAAGGACACCGTCGATACCACGCCGAACTGCGGCAACATGCTGGCAGCCGTGGTGCCGTTCGCTCTTGAGACCGGCATGGTCGCCCCGCAGGGCGAGACCAGCACGTTCCGCGTGCTGACGCTCAACACCGGCATGGCCGCCGATATCACGGTGCGCACGCCGGGCGGCAGCGTGGACTATGACGGCGATGCTCGTATCGACGGCGCGCCCGGAACCTCTGCTCCGGTCGACATCGCATTTCTGGATACCGCCGGCTCGGTCTGTTCCGGCCTGCTGCCCACCGGCCGGGTGCGCGACACCATTTCCGTCGAGGGTGAGGGCTTCGCGCCATTTTCCATCGAGGTCACCTGCATCGACAATGGCATGCCGCTGGTCATCTTCCATGCCGCCGCCATCGGGCGCACCGGCTATGAGAGCGTGGCCGACCTCAACGCCGATACTGAGCTGAAGACGAAGATCGAGGCATTGCGCCTGAAGGCGGCACTGGCGATGGGGCTCGGCGATGTCTCGGCGGCCAACTATCCCAAGATGACGCTGGTCGCGGCGCCACGCGCCGGAGGCGCCATCGCCACCCGCAGCTTCATTCCCCATGTCTGCCACGATGCCATCGGCGTTCTGGCGGCCGTGACCGTGGCCACTGCCTGCGTGCTGCCGGGCTCGGTGTGCGAGGGGCTGGCCACGGTGCCGCAGGGGACGACGCCGACCGTGTCGGTGGAACACCCGACCGGAGAATTCAGCGTAACCCTCGAACGCGATGCCGACGATCCGACCCGCGTGCGCAAGGCAGCACTGCTGCGCACCGCTCGCGCCCTGATGCGCGGCGAGGCCCTCGTGCCATGCCGGGTCTGGGGCGGGCGGGACGCTCAATAAATCCTATCAAAAAAATCAAAAGACGCCGGAGTGGACCGCGAAACGCGGCCCTCCAGAGGCGCCCCACACAAGGGAGGTTTCAATGGCCGCAGCCGGGGAGCGGACGATCGACGTCCGCGCATTCATCGACGGGCATCCGTTTTCGCGTTTTCAGGGACTGATCTTTGCACTGTGCGTCGCCATCGTCCTGCTCGACGGCTTCGATACCGCTGCGATCGGCTATATCGCGCCCTCGCTGATGGGCGAGTGGAACATCGCCAAGCCGGATCTGGCACCGGTGCTGAGCGCGGCACTGTTCGGGCTGGCGGGCGGCGCGCTGTGCTCCGGTCCGCTCGCCGACCGCTTCGGCCGCAAGCTGGTGCTGCTGGTGGCGGTGGCGGTGATGGGCGTGGCCAGCCTTGCCGCGGCGCTGTCGCACAATCTCGATGCTCTTGTGATCTGGCGTTTCGTCACCGGCCTCGGGCTGGGTGCGGCGATGCCGAATGCGGTGACGCTGACGGCCGAATATTGCCCGGAGAACCGGCGTGCACTGGTGACCAACACCATGTTTTGCGGCTTTCCGCTGGGCGCGGCGGCGGGCGGCTTTCTCGCTGCGTGGATGATCCCGCATTTCGGCTGGCGCAGCGTGCTGGCCGCCGGTGGTGTCGTGCCGCTCGTG
Source organism: Pseudoxanthobacter sp. (assembly GCA_036782955.1). Taxonomy (GTDB): domain Bacteria; phylum Pseudomonadota; class Alphaproteobacteria; order Rhizobiales; family Segnochrobactraceae; genus Pseudoxanthobacter. The sequence goes on from DAIPYB010000056.1 coordinate 6,631, forward strand.
CTTCTGGTGTTCATGGCACTGCTGCTGCCGGAATCGGTGCGTCATCTGGCGAGCCACGGCGCGCCGGCGGAAAAGATCGCACGAATCCTCTGCCGCATCTCGTCGAGCGCCCGCGGTGCAACCCGCTTCGTGCTGGATGAGGGCGGAGCCGCTGTCGCCGGGGCCAAGGCCTCGGCCGGGCGCGGCATCGCGACCGTGTTTTCGGGTCCCTTCCTGATCGGCACGCTGTGCCTGTGGGTCGCTTATTTCATGGGACTGGTGATCTTCTACGGCCTCATCAACTGGATGCCGGTCATCCTGCGCGACAGCGGTATTTCGCCGACGCAGGCGACCCTGATTTCCGCGCTGTTCCCGCTCGGCGGCTTCGGCGCCATCTTCGCCGGCTGGCTGATGGACCGTTTTCAGGCCGACCGCGTGGTGGCCGTCAGCTTTCTCATCACAGCCGGTGCCGTCTACCTCATCGGCCAGAGCGTGGGCCAGATCGGGCCGCTGACGCTGGCGGTGTTCGTGGCCGGCACGGTCATGAACACGGCGCAGTCGTCGCTGCCGGCGCTGGCGGCCATGTTCTACCCCACGCAGGGCCGTGCGACGGGCGTCGCGTGGATGCTCGGCGTCGGGCGCTTCGGCGGCATCGCCGGCTCGTTCCTCGTGGCTGAACTCGGCCGGCGCTCGCTCGGGGTGGACGCGGTGTTCCTCGTCATGGCCGTGCCGGCCCTCATCGCCACCGCCGCTATTTTCCTCAAGTCCATGCTCGGGCCGCGTGCCGAACCGCGCGCCGGGCGCACGATATCGCTCGGCCACTGAGCCGGTTTCCCGAACAACCCAGCCACCGGCAGGTGCCTTTCCATGATTATCGATTGCCACGGCCATTACACGACCGCGCCGAAGGCGCTGGAGGAATGGCGCAACCGGCAGATCGCCGGCATCAAGGATCCTTCGCAGGCGCCGCGCGTCAGCGAACTGAAGATTTCCGACGACGAACTGCGCGAGAGCATCGAGCAGAACCAGCTTCGCCTGATGCGCCAGCGCGGCAGCGACCTGACGATCTTCTCGCCGCGTGCGTCGTTCATGGCCCACCACATCGGCGATTTCCAGGTCTCCTCGACGTGGGCAGCTATCTGCAACGAACTGTGCTCGCGCGTTGCGCAGTTGTTCCCGGATCATTTCATCGGTGCGGCGATGCTGCCGCAAAGTCCCGGTGTCGATCCGGCGACCTGCCTGCCCGAGCTGGAGCGGTGTGTCCGCGAGTACGGCTTCGTCGGCATCAACCTCAATCCCGATCCCTCGGGCGGCCACTGGACCAGCCCGCCGCTGACCGACCGGCTGTGGTATCCCATCTATGAGAAGATGGCGGAGCTGGACATCCCCGCGATGATCCACGTTTCCACCAGCTGCAATGCCTGCTTCCACACCACCGGCGCGCACTACATCAACGCCGACACCACCGCCGTCATGCAGCTTATACAGGGCGACCTGTTCCGCGATTTCCCGACGCTGCGGTTCGTCATTCCCCACGGCGGCGGCGCGGCTCCCTATCATTGGGGCCGCTATCGCGGACTGGCGCAGGAAATGAAGAAGCCGCTTCTGAAGGAACACATCCTGAAGAACGTGTTCTTCGATACCTGTGTCTACCACCAGCCCGGCGTCAACCTGCTCACATCCGTCATTCCGACCGAGAACATCCTGTTCGCTTCGGAAATGATCGGCGCGGTGCGTGGGGTCGATCCGGAGACCGGGCACTATTACGATGACACCAAACGCTACATCGAAGCGGCACGGAACCTGAGCGCCGAAGATCGCCACCAGATCTACGAGGGCAATGCGCGGCGGGTTTATCCGCGCCTCGACGCCGCGCTGAAGGCTGCGGGTCGCTGAGCCGCTTGCGAAAGAAGTCGAAAGGAAACGTCCCATGACGGAACTGGGCATTGTCAGGCGGAACATCGTGCGGGCGCCGGCCGAGGCCGCCGAGGAACTCGGCCGCCTCGGATCGGCCACGGTCCACGAGGCGATGGGCCGCCTCGGGCTGATGAAACCCTATATGCGGCCGATCTGGTCCGGCGGGCAGGTCGGCGGCACGGCCGTGACCGTGCTGCTGCACCCCGGCGACAACTGGATGATGCATGTGGCGGCCGAGCAGATCCGGCCGGGCGACGTGGTGGTCGCCGCCATCACTGCTGAATGCACCGACGGTTATTTCGGCGACCTGCTGGCCACCTCCTTCATGGCGCGCGGCGCCCGTGCGCTGATCATCGATGCCGGCGTGCGCGATGTGCGGGTGCTGAAGGAAATGGGTTTCCCGGTCTGGAGCAAGTGCATCAGCGCCAAGGGCACCATCAAGGCAACGCTTGGTTCGGTCAACGTGCCGGTGGTGTGTGCCGGCGCACTGGTCAATCCCGGCGACGTGATCGTGGCCGACGACGACGGCGTGGCGGTGGTGCCGGCGGCGGCCGCGCAGAAGACCGCCGAGGCGGCGCTGAAGCGCGAGGCGCTCGAAGGCGAGAAGCGCGAGAAGCTTGCCGCCGGTGTGCTGGGCCTCGACATGTACCAGATGCGTGGACCGCTGGAAAAAGCGGGGCTGCGCTATGTCGACTGAGGGAGACGCCGCCGTGACACAGACCCTTTCGCGGCCGGTTTCCGGCCCCTTCGAGAAAACGCCGGGCTGGCTCGACTGGTATGACGGTCCGGCCCGGCCGGCCTTCGTGCTGCCGGCCGGCGCGGTCGATGCCCATTGCCACGTATTCGGGCCGGGGGCGGAGTTTCCCTTTGCCCCGGAGCGTAAATATACCCCGTGCGATGCCGGCAAGGCCGATCTCTTTGCCTTGCGCGATCGCCTCGGCTTCACGCGCAATGTCGTCGTGCAGGCCACCTGCCACGGCGCCGATAACGCGGCGATGGTGGATGCGTGCCTTGCCTCCGGCGGCCGGGCGCGGGGCGTGGCCACGGTTCGCCGCTCGGTCAGCGATGCCGAGCTTGAGCGGCTTCATGCCGCCGGCGTGCGCGGGGTGCGCTTCAACTTCGTCCGGCGGCTGGTCGATTTCACGCCGAAGGACGAACTGATGGAGATCGCCGGTCGCATCGCCCGCCTCGGCTGGCATGTGGTGATCTATTTCGAGGCCGCCGATCTCGCCGGGCTGTGGGATTTCTTCACGGCCCTGCCGACCACCGTGGTGGTGGACCACATGGGTCGGCCGGACGTGACCAAGCCGGTGGACGGCCCGGAGTTCGGCCTGTTCCTGCGCTTCCTGCGCGAGAACCCCAACGTGTGGAGCAAGGTGAGCTGCCCCGAGCGGCTTTCCGTGAGCGGCCCGAAGGCGCTCGGCGGCGAGCGCGCGCCCTACCGCGACGTGGTGCCCTTCGCCGCGCGCGTGGTGGCGGAGTTCCCGGACCGCGTGCTGTGGGGCACTGACTGGCCCCACCCCAACCTGAAGGACCACATGCCGGACGACGGCCTTCTGGTGGATTTCATCCCTGCTATCGCACCGACCGCGGACCTGCAGCGCAAGCTGCTGGTCGACAACCCGATGCGCCTCTACTGGCCCGAGGAGACCGCCTGAGCCATGTCGCTGGAA
>DAIPYB010000057.1:0-10173 GCA_036782955.1 Pseudoxanthobacter sp.
TTACCTGCGCCATCAGCGAGCTGTGGTCGATATCGTCTCTTCCGGCGAATTCAATACATTTAGATTAGCACTCAATATAATATACGCTTTTTCTTATCAAAAATAAATATTATTTATTTCACATATATTCTGGACATTATGATGTATTCATCTTTTATTGAATCATGGCAGGATAAACGCATTCTTGTGGTCGGCGATGTGATGCTCGACCGTTTCGTGTATGGCACGGCCGAGCGCATCTCACCCGAAGCGCCGACGCTGATCCTGCGCCACCAGAAGGAAACCACGATGCTGGGTGGCGCTGGCAACGTGGCCCGCAACATCGTTTCGCTGGGTGGCCGCGCCGTGCTGATCGGCGCAATCGGTGACGATACGGAAGGCGACCTGATCGCGGGCCATCTGGCGACCTGCGATCAGATCGACGGGCGCTGGGTGCGCACACCCGGCACGCCGACCACGCTCAAGGTGCGCTATGTCGCTTCCGGCCAGCAGCTCATGCGCTTCGACCGGGAGCAAATACTGATCCCCGACGAGAGCGCCGTGGATGCTCTGGCCGATCTGGTGGCCGCTGAAATCGACACGGTCGATGCCGTCGTGCTGTCGGATTATGCCAAGGGCGTGCTTTCCCCGACGCTGGCTCCCCGCGTCATCCGCATGGCCCGCGAGCGCGGCATCCCCGTTGTCGTCGATCCGAAGACGACCGATGTCCAGCGGTTCGCCGGTGCAACCGTAATGACCCCCAATGCCGGCGAGGCCGGCGCCATTGCCGGCTTTGGCATCGGTTCGGACCAGATGGCGGCCGATGCCGCCCGTATCATCGCGGAAAAGGCCGCCATCGACGCCGTGGTTCTGACCCGCGGCGCGGCAGGCATGACCGTGTGGGACACAACCCACGCCGACCGGGACGCGGTGGTAATATCGAGCGTGGCCGTTGAAGTGTTCGATGTCTCGGGCGCAGGCGATACCGTGGTCGCGGCACTGGTGCTGGGGCTTTCGGCGGGCGCCGCCGTGGAAGACAGCGCCCGCATTGCCAATGTTGCCGCCGGCATCGCTGTCGGCAAGCGGGGCACGGCAGTGGTCAAGGCGCGCGAGCTGACACGCGCCTTCGGAGGCCTCTCGCAAAACCTGAAACTGGCAACACGCGGCGATGCGGCCGCCGTGGTGGCGGACTGGCGCGCCCACGGACTGCGCGTCGGGTTCACCAATGGCTGTTTCGACCTGATCCATCCGGGTCATGTCGAACTTCTGCGCAAGGCGCGACAGACCTGCGACCGGCTGGTCGTAGGCCTGAATACCGATGCCTCGGTGAAGCGACTGAAGGGCGAAACACGGCCGATCCAGAACGAACTCGCCCGCTCGGTGGTGATGGCGGCCTTCGAAAGCGTCGATCTCGTCACCCTGTTCGACGAAGACACGCCGGCCGAACTGATCGAAGCCCTTTGCCCGGACCTTCTGATCAAAGGCGCCGACTACACGGTGGCGACCGTAGTGGGCGCCGACTTTGTGCAGGCGCATGGCGGCAAGGTGGTGCTGATCCCGCTGGAAGCGGGACATTCAACGACGGCAATCGTCGGACGCGCAAACAGTGATCCGTCGTGAGCCACCCGCTCCGGCTGGCACGCTCCGGCCGCAACCGGCTGTGCCTGCTTTCCCGACTTGTCCTCAATGAAGATCTTCGGCTTTGAATTCCGCCTCTGGAGCGAACATTGTTTAAAGATGCACTGAGACTCTATCGCCATTTCAACAAGAGAAGAAAATTCCAGATCATTCTGCTTTTTGTCGGCATGATAGTTGTCAGTGCGCTCGAATTCATATCCGTTTCGCTCATCCCGCTCTTTGTCCTGGCCCTCAATCAGGTCGATCGCATCATCGAGCGGCCGGCGGTGACGGCCGTGATGCATTTCTTCGGCGTTTCCGGGCCGGTGGAATTCATCTATCTGTTCTGCGCCTTCATCATCGGTGCGTTTCTCTTGCGCGGCATTGGGGCTGTCGTCATGGCCCGGGCGCAGGCAGGCGTATCGTCGGCCATTGCAAGCGATCTGTCCGGCGACCTGTTTCATGCGATCATGAAGGCGCCCTATACCTATCTGACAACAAAAAACACCTCTCACTTCGTCAACATCATATTGAGTGAAGTTTCACGTGCCACGCAGCAATATATAGGCCCTTGCCTCCAGCTCTTTCTCGATCTCTTCATTCTCGTCGCGCTGATCCTCATCGTTCTGATATCGGACCCCTTCATAGGGCTTGGCATTGCAGCCTTTGCCGGTGTGGGCGGATTTCTGTACATGCGCAGCAGCCGCGCGCGACTGTCCCACCTCGGCCGGGAAATCTCCCTCCAGAACCGGAATATGATTCAGAAAATCAACGAGGGTCTCGGCGGCTACAAGCACGTCAAACTGCGCAATCTCGACTCCGAGATCATCGGCGAGTTCAACACCTATCTGGCCCGCCGTGACAATGCGGCGGAAAGCATGAAATTCATTCAGGACATCACGAAGCCGATATTCGAGACATCGGGCCTTATTCTACTGATCGTCGTGACGATTATCCTGATCAACAGTGGAAAGACCATAGACCTGATCGTGCCGATGCTGACCATGCTCGGCGCGGTCGCCGTCCGGGCGTTGCCCGCACTTTTCGGCATCATCCGCAGCGCGGCGTCCATGCGCGGCAGCGCGCCGGCGGTGCACGGCATTCTGGCCGAGTTCGATGCCCTCAGCGCGTTCTCCATCCGCTCCGGGCAAAGCGAAAAGACACCCTCCCTGCCGCTGGCCATGGGCGACATCGCCGTGCGCGATCTGACGGTCCGCTATCCCACGGCGGACAAGAACATTCTCAGCCATCTGAACCTCGACATAAAGGCGCACACTTCCGTCGCCTTCGTCGGCCCGACCGGTTCCGGCAAGAGCACGCTCATCGACACCCTCCTCGGCTTCATCGAACCGCTGGAGGGCGACATCCGGATCGGCAACGTATCCGTCCGCTCCGACATGTCGCAGTGGCGCGCCAAGATCGGCTATATTCCGCAAGCGATTTTCCTTTCCGATGCCTCCATCAGAAAGAACGTGGCCTTCGGCGTGCCAGATGGCGAGATAGACGACCGACAAGTCTGGTCGGCCCTTGAAGACGCCCAACTCGCCAGCTTCGTCAAAGACCTCCCGGAAGGACTGGATACGACAGTGGGCGAACGCGGCGTCCGCCTGTCGGGCGGCCAGCGCCAGCGCATCGGCATCGCCCGCGCACTCTACCACGCGCCAGAGGTTCTCGTGCTCGACGAGGCCACTTCCGCTCTCGATCAGGAGACAGAGGCGAAAGTCATTTCAGCCATCGAAAGTGCACGCCGGAATAGAACGCTGATCATGATTGCCCACCGTCTCTCAACAGTTCAGAATTGTGATGCTATATTCTTTCTGTCGGGCGGGCATGTACTGGCTTCGGGCACATACTCCGAGCTATGCGAAAGAAGCGCCCAATTCAGGAAAATGGCCGGGATTCAAGAAGACTGAACAATCTATGGTTTAGTCCCGGTGCAACAGCAGCCGGCCTCACCACACCGCGAGCACAGCCTCGGCGGTGGCCGCATCCGTTACCAGAACGCTGGCATAGCCTCCCTTCAGCATGCCGCGGATGGCACCGACCTTGGAAAGCCCGCCGGCCACGCAGATGCGCTCCGGTACGGACAGGAAGTCGTCGCGCGGCATGACCACATGGCGCTCGTCGATCTCGGTCAGAACCACCTGCCCTTCGGCATCGAAGAAATAGCCGGCGACGAACCCGATGGCGCCGAGGCGCTGATAGTCCGCCAGCACCTGATCGGACATGAAGCCGCTGTCCTTCAGCAGCGTCTCGCTGCCGATGTGGGTCACGCCGAACAGCGTGCGGGTGCAGGTGCGCAGCAGGCGGAAATGCTGTTCGATAATCGGCTCCTGCATCAGCAGCTTCTTCATGCTGGCGCTGGAAAGCAGCCCCGGCGCATGGAGATTGATGCAGCGCCCGCCGATCCGCACCGCGATGTTTGACGTGCACAGTTCCGGCGAGAAATCGTAGGTGGCGATGGCACTGCCGGTGATCTGGGCGATGGTAGCGCCGGGCAGCACCATCGGCGCCAGGGCCTTTGACAGCGACAGCACGGTACGCCCCCAGGCCACGCCGAGCACATCGCTGTTGGTGAGCCGCTGTTCCAGCAGCCGCGCCCCGAAGCGCGCCACCCGGTCGTGCAGGGGCTCGGGCCTGCCTTCCTCCGGAATGATGAAACACTCCCTGAGGCCCGTCTGCCGGGTCATGGCCTGCGCCAGCGCGATGCGCTCCATGCGGGCGGGGTCGATGGTGATGTTCACCACGCCCTCCTCGCGCGCGCGCTGCAGCAGGTTGAACACGGACGCTCGCGAGACGCCAAGAATTTCGGCGATGTCGTCCTGTTTCAGATCTTCCTCGTAATAGAGCCACGCGGCCCACAGCACGGGATCGAGCCCGAACGCCGGCGGCACCGCAGCCGGCCGCCGGCCGCGGCGCGCAGCGGTCGCCTCACGCTCCGCCCGTTCTTCCTGACGCGCTGCCATCGCACTCCCGCTTCGCAGATTCGCCCCCATCCCAGATGAGGGATCCTACAACATCGCCCGCCCGCAAGGAAATCGCCTCGCGGTCACAGAGCCTTGTTCGTCCATCGAAATTCGTGCCGCGCCCCGCTCCCGGCCACGCGACCGGCGGCGGGCTTCTCAGCCGAATTGGCAAATGCCGATTCATCTTGAAAAATGATATTGACAAAAGTCATGACTGATTGAAACATGCCATTCAATAAGAACAGCCAGTTCCCCGGGAGGGAAAAGCCCCATGAATCGCCCCCTGACGGCCCGCGAAAGCGCGCCGGCGTCCGGTGGCGCGCGTCCAGACTGGACCGCGCTGATCGACGACGTTTCGGCCGGCCGCTGGATCAGCCCGGATACCGGCGCACCGGCCGATGTTCCCTTCAAGCGCGTGGTCATCGCCGACAACCTCGATGGCCGCCACGCCGATCTCGTCTCTTCTGCGCTGCCTGGACTGTCCTGCGCCGTTGTCGCGGATGCCGACACATGGGATGCGATGGGGTCCGCCGTTGCGGCGGCGCTGGGGCCGCGCACCCGCACGATCGTTCTCGATCATCCCCACGCCGACGAGGCCGAAGTCGCCGCCCTGCAGGAGGCAACCCGCGATGCCGAGGCGCTGGTGGCCGTCGGCTCCGGCACCATCAACGACCTCTGCAAATATGCCACCGCCCTCGATGGCCGCGCCTATGCCGTGTTCGGCACCGCCGGCTCCATGAACGGCTACACCTCCACCACCGCATCGATCACGCTTCGCAACGGCCTGAAGACCACCCAGAATGCCCATGCGGCGAAAGGCGTGTTCATCGATCTGGCGGTCAGCGCCGCCGCCCCGGCCTATCTCGCCGCAGCCGGGCTGGGTGACAGCCTGTGCCGCTCGACCGCGCAGGTGGACTGGTATTTCTCCCACCTCCTGCTCGGCACCCCCTATTTCCGCGCGCCCTATGCGCTTCAGGATGAAGACGAGGTGGCGCTGCTCGCCCGCAGCGCCGATCTCGGCCGCGCCGATGCGGATGCGCACGGCTATCTGCACCGGCTGCTCACCCTGACAGGCTTCGGCATCTCGGTCGCCGGCATGAGCCACCCGGGGTCGATGGGCGAACACCAGATCTCGCACTGGCTCGACAGCTTTGCCGGTGCGCGCCATCCGGGCACGGTCCATGGACAGCAGGTCGGCGTCACCTCCCTCACCATGGCCCGGCTTCAGGCACTGATCCTGTCGCAGACGGAGGCCCCGCGCATCCGTCCCGTACCGGTCGATGAAGACGGCATCCGCAGCCGCTACCCGGCAGCAGCCGTGGAGAACGGCCTGTCGGTCGCCCGCGCCAAGGCAATGGATCAAGCCGAATGCGATGACTTCAACGCGCGCCTCGAACAGATCTGGCCGGACCTGCGCCAGACGCTCGCCGCCATGGCCGTGCCGGAAGAAACGCTGAAGGCCCATCTTGTGGCCGCCGGCGGCCCGGCCAGTGCCCGGGAACTGGGCTTCGCCGAAGACCTCTACCGCGATGCCCTGCGTTATTGCCCGGAACTGCGCAATCGCTGGTCGTTCCTCGATCTCGCCGCCGGCATGGGCATTCTCGAAGACTTCATTGCGGAGGAAGGCCGATGATCCCGCGGCCGATCACGGAACTCGACGACCGCGCCCTTACCGGCATCGAGGCGGTCTTTACCGACATCGACGATACCCTGACCAGTGAAGGCCGCCTGCCGGCCGCCGCCTATGCTGCGCTGGAACGGCTCGACGAGGCTGGCCTCAAGGTCGTGCCCATCACCGGCCGGCCAGCCGGCTGGTGCGATATGATCGCCCGCTTCTGGCCGGTCGCCGGCGTGGTGGGCGAGAACGGCGCTTTCTATTTCTCTTATCGCCGCGATGAAAAGCGCATGCTGCAGCGCTTCTTCGCCACCGATGACGAGCGCCGCCACAACCGCGCCCGGCTGGAAGCACTGCGCGAACGCATCCTGCGCGAGGTGCCGGGCACCGGCATTGCCTCCGACCAGCTCTATCGCGAAGCCGATCTGGCCATCGACGTGTGCGAGGACGTGCCGCCGCTGCCGCGCGAGGCGGTGCAGCGGGTGATCGATCTGTTCGCGGCCGAAGGGGCCGTGGCCAAGCTGTCCTCGATCCATGTCAACGGCTGGTTCGGGGATTATGACAAGCTCGCCATGAGCCGCGTATTCTGCCGCGACGTGCTCGGCTTCGATCTCGATGCCGGCCGCGAGCGCATCGCCTTTGTCGGCGACAGCCCCAACGATGCCCCCATGTTCGGCTTCTTCCCCGCCTCGTTCGGGGTGGCGAATGTCATGGATTTCATCGACGAAGGCGTGGCGCTGCCGCGCTATGTCACCCGGCTGCGCGGCGGCGAGGGCTTCGTGGAAGTGGCCGACCGGCTGATCGCGGCGCGTGCGGCGGGCACCATGCCCGCGGAGGTGGGCCATGGCTGACAGGCCGGCACGCTTCGACATCGCCATCATCGGCGGCGGCATCAATGGCTGCGGCATTGCCCGCGATGCTGCCGGACGCGGGCTGAAGGTGTTCGTCTGCGAGAAGGGCGACCTTGGCGGAGCCACCTCGTGCTCGTCCACCAAGCTGCTGCATGGCGGACTGCGCTATCTGGAGCACCGCGAGTTCCGTCTCGTGCGCGAGGCGCTGAAGGAACGCGAGGTGCTTTGGTCGATCGCGCCGCATATCGTGCGTCCGCTGCGTTTCGTACTGCCACACGTTGCCGGCATGCGCCCGCGCTGGATGCTGCGCCTCGGCCTGTTTCTCTATGACCACATCGGCGGCCGCAAGCTGCTGCCCGGAACGGCAACCGTGGATCTGGCCCGCGGACCGCTTGCGCAGAACCTGCGCGAGGGCCTTTCGGCCGGCTGGGAATATTCCGATTGCTGGGTGGAGGACAATCGCCTTGTCGTGCTGAACGCGCGCGCCGCCGAGGCGCTCGGCGCCGAAATCGCCGTGCGCACCGCCTGCACGGCCGCCAGCGCCGGGCCGGAGGGCTGGCGGCTGACGGTGGAAGGTCCCGGCGGCCGGCGGGAGATCGCCGCGCGCATTCTCGTCAACGCCGCCGGCCCGTGGGCAGGCGATGTCGTGCGCAATCTCATCGGCTCGAAGCCGGCCGGCAAGGTGCGCATGGTGCAGGGCTCGCACCTGGTGGTGAAGCGACTTTACAGCCACGATCGCTGCTTCATCTTCCAGAACGATGACGGCCGCATCGTCTTCACCATTCCCTATGAGGGTGCCTTCACTCTGATCGGCACCACGGACCGCGACTTCTCCGGCGACCCGGCCCGGGTTTCGGCGACACCGGAGGAGACGGACTATCTGTGCCGCGCGGTCAGCCGCTACTTCCGCCAGCCGGTGCGGGCCGAAGACGTGGTATGGCGTTATTCCGGCGTGCGCCCCCTCTATGACGATGGCGCCGGTGCCGCGCAGGCCGCGACCCGCGATTATGTGCTGGAGACCGACACCAGCGCCGGCGCGCCGGTGCTCTCCGTCTTCGGCGGCAAGATCACGACCTATCGCCGCCTCGCGGAAGCGGCCATCGAACGCATCCGTCCTTTTCTCACCCCTGCGGAAGCGTCCCGCGTGGCGGCGCGCAATGGCTGGAGCGGGCGAACATCGCTGCCGGGCGGTGACTTTGCACCCGATGCCTTCTCCGCCCACCTTGCCGAACTTTCCGCCCGCTATCCCTTCCTCGAACCGTCGACGGCGCTGCGGGTGCTGCGCTACTATGGCAGCGAAGCGACAAAAGTGCTTGGCGAAGCCCGTCGCCCCGGCGACCTCGGGCGTAACTTTGGCGGCGGTCTCAGCGAAGCCGAAGTAGACCACATGCGCCGCAACGAATGGGCGCTCACCGCAGATGACATTCTCTGGCGCCGCAGCAAGCTTGGCCTGCGGCTGAACGAGAGCGAACGCGGTGCGCTGGAGCGCTATTGCGCCGGCCTTTCCATGGTCGCCTGACCGGAAGCAGCGACCCGGCGGCATCGCCGCCGGCCCTACGTGCCTGACCAGCCTTTGAAGACGACAACAAGACTGCACGGGGCCGCAAGAGCACCCGGCAGCGGCACCGGCAAAAAGCCGGGCCGGATCGGGAAGAACGCCCGGGGGTACGCATGCCGGAAAGTCCCTTCAGAAAAGGGACACCAGCCTCGTCTCCCTCGAAAAGCACCGGCCGCCGGTCGTCGCGCATCTGCGCGACAGCGCCGTCTGCCGTCCGCATACCCTCCGGCCGCCAGAGGACCGGAGGTGCGAACACCGCATAAGAACGGGTGGAGACAATGTATGCAGGCATCGACCTCGGCACATCCGGGGTAAAGACCCTCTTGATGGACGGCGAACAGCGCATCGTGGCGGAGGCCGCGTCGCGGCCCCTGTCGGTCAGCCGGCCCCGGCGCGGCTGGTCGGAGCAGGATCCGCATATCTGGTGGGAGGCCGTCTGCGAGACCCTCGACACCCTCGCCCGTACCCATCCGCGCGAAATGGCGGCCGTCAGCGGCATCGGTCTTTCCGGGCAGATGTACGGCGCGACCCTGCTCGACGAGGCCGACCGGCCGATCCGGCCGGCCATCCTGTGGAACGACACCCGCGCCACCGCCGAGTGCCGCGAGATGGAAGCCCGCGAACCCGGCCTGCGCACCTTTGCCGGCCGGCGCGCCACCCCGGGCGTAACCGCTCCGAAGCTGATCTGGGTGGAGCGCAACGAGCCCGATGCCTTTGCCCGCACCCGCACCGTGCTGCTGCCGAAGGATTATGTGCGGCTGATGATGACGGGCGAGAAAGCCTCCGACATGGCGGATGCCTCCGGCACGCTGTGGCTGGATGTTGCGGCACGCGCATGGTCGGATGAACTGCTCGCCGCCTGCCACCTCGGCCGCAGCCACATGCCCCGGCTGGTGGAGGGAACCGAGCCGTCCGGCCGGCTGCGCCCGGGGCTGGCGGAGCGCTGGGGCCTGCTGAAAAAGCCTGTGGTGGCCGGCGGCGGCGGCGACAACGCCTGCGGCGCCTGTGGCAGCGGCATCGTCGCTCCCGGTGAGGGCACTGTTTCGCTGGGCACGTCCGGCGTGCTGTTTGTCGCCACCAGCCAGCCGCGGCCGAGCCCGGATCACGCCATCGAAACGCTGTGCCACGCCGTACCCGGCGTGTGGCATCAGATGTCGGTCATCCTGTCGGCCACGGCCTGCCTCAACTGGCTTGCCGGCGTTCTGAAGCGGCCGGCGGCGGAGCTGGTTGCTGAACTGGAGCGGGCCGGCGACGGCGGCCGCAGCGCACCGGGCCGGCTGCTGTTCCTGCCCTTCCTCGATGGCTGCTGGAGCCCGCAGGACGATGCCGATGCGCGCGGAGCCCTGATCGGGCTGGATCACGCGACGGACGATGCGGCCATGACCCGCGCGGTGCTGCAGGGCGTCGCCTTTGCCCTGGCGGACGCAGCGGCAGGCTTTCATGAAAATGGCGCCCGGTTCGACCGGTTGCTCGGCATCGGGGGCGGCTCGCGTTCGTCGCTGTGGCTGCAGATGGTGGCCGACTCCCTCGGCGTCGCCATCGACGTGCCGGCAGCAAGCGCCCTTGGCGCCGCCTTCGGTGCCGCCC
>DAIPYB010000058.1:0-10156 GCA_036782955.1 Pseudoxanthobacter sp.
GCGAGATTTTCGGCTTCCTCGGCTCCAACGGCTGCGGCAAGTCCACCACCATGAAAATGCTGACGGGCCTTCTGCCGGCCAGTTCCGGCGAGGCGAAACTGTTCGGCCGGGCGGTGGATGCGGGCGATATCGAGACTCGCCGCCGCGTCGGCTACATGTCGCAGGCGTTTTCGCTCTATGGCGAACTGACGGTGCGGCAGAACCTTGAGCTGCATGCCGCCATCTTCTCGCTGGAGGGCAAGGAGGCCACCGACCGCATCGCGGAACTGACGCATGATTTCGATCTTGCCGACGATATCGATGCCCTCGCCGACAGCCTGCCCCTCGGCGTGCGCCAGCGCCTGTCGCTGGCCGTCGCGGTCCTGCACAAGCCGGAAATCCTGATTCTCGACGAACCGACCTCCGGCGTCGACCCGGTGGCGCGCGACAGCTTCTGGGATGACCTGCAGGTGCTGTCGCGCCGCGATCAGGTGACGATCTTCGTCTCAACGCATTTCATGTCGGAGGCGGCGCGCTGCGACCGCATTTCCTTCATGCACGCCGGCAAGGTCATCGCCACCGGCACGCCGGCTGAGCTGCAGGCCGCCCAGCATGCCACCAGCCTCGAGGAAGCGTTCATCGCCTACATGGAGCTGGGCGGCCGCGAAGCCACGCCCGCCGCCCCGCCGGCGTCGGAGACGGCAGCACCGACCCGCATCGTGCGCGGCCTCTCGCCTGTGCGCATCGGGGCCTATGCCATGCGCGAGGCGCTGGAGCTGACGCGCGACAAGGTGCGGCTGGCATTCGCGCTGGGTGGCACGCTGCTGCTGATGCTGATCTTCGGCTTCGGCATCACGCTAGATGTCGATCATGTCCGCTTCGCGGTCTATGACCGCGACGACACGCCGGAAAGCCGGTCGCTGATCGACGAGTTCGCCCAGTCGCCCTATTTCGAGATGCAGCCGCCCATTCGCGGCCCGGACGAACTCGACCGCCGGCTTCTGGAAAACGATATCGCCTTCGCGCTGGAGATTCCCACGCAGTTCGGACAGAATCTGCGTTCCGGCCGGCCGACGGAATTGCAGGCGACCATCGACGGCGCCATGCCGTTCCGCGCAGAAACGATCAAGTCCTATGTCGAGGCGGTGCACCTGCGTTTCCTGTCCGATGCCGCGGAAGCGGCCGGGCAGAGCAGCACCCAGCCGGCCGGCGTGGAAATGCGCTACCGCTACAATCAGGCCTTCCGCAGCGCCGACGCGATGGTACCGGCCACGATGGCGCTGCTGCTGATCTTCATCCCCGCCATCCTGACGGCGCTGAGCGTGGTGACAGAGAAGGAACTCGGCTCCATCACCAATCTCTACGTGACGCCGGTGACGAAGCTGGAATTCCTGCTCGGCAAGCAGATGCCTTATGTGGCGGTGGCGCTGCTGAACTTTCTCATCATGACCATCACCGCACTCACGGTTTTCGGCGTGCCGCTGAAGGGCAGTTTCACCGGACTGGCGGTGTGTGCGCTGCTCTATGTGCTGGCGACGACCGCGATCGGCCTCGTTTCCTCCGCCCTCACCTCAACGCAGGTGGCAGCACTGTTCGGCACGGCGATCTCCACCATGGTGCCCGCAACCCAGTTTTCCGGCCTGCTGCAACCGGTGGCGACGCTGGAAGGCTCGGCGCGGGTAATCGGCACGCTGTTTCCCACCACCTATTTCCTGCGGGCAAGCGTTGGCGCCTTCACCAAGGGCCTCAGCTTTGCCGACCTCATGCCGTTCGCCGCGATGCTGGCCCTGTTCTGGCCGGTGCTGCTGACAACGGCGTGGCTCTTGATCCGCAAACAGGGGCGCTGAGATGGCTGACACAACCGGACCCGCCCGGCGCAACCGCCTTCGCAACATCCGCGTGCTGATGCAGAAAGAGTTTCTCAGCCTGCGGCGCGACTACGCCATGCTGGCCTTCGTCATCTATGCCTTCACCTTCGCCATCTACATTCAGGCGAACGGCATGTCGCATGACCTGAACCGCGCCCCGGTGGCCGTGGTGGACCACGACCGCTCCGCGCTGTCCGCACAGATCGTCGATGCCCTGCTGCCGCCGCGCTTCCAGCCCCCGGTCGCTATCAGCACCGATGCCGTGGACCGCGCGATGGACGATGCGCGCTATATCTTCGTGCTGGATTTCCCGCCGAACTTCCAGTCGGACGTGCTGGCCGGCCGCTCGCCCGATGTCCAGCTTCTGATCGACGCGACCGCCATCATGCAGGCGGGCATCGGCGCCGGCTACATCCAGCAGATCGTGTCGGATGAGGTCCGCCGGTTCGTCCAGCGCAACAACGGCACCACCGCGACCCCCGTCACGCTGTCGGTGCGCATCGCCTTCAACCAGTCGCTGAAGTCGACGTGGTTCACCGGCACCATGGGCCTTGTCAGCAACATTACCATGCTGTCGGTGCTGCTGTCCGGGGCAGCCCTCATCCGCGAGCGCGAGCACGGCACGCTGGAACACCTGCTGGTGCTGCCTGTCGGGCCGGGGGAGATCATGCTCGGCAAGGTGCTGGCAAACGGCGCGGTCGTGCTGGTCCTCAGCACCTTTTCCATCTTCATCGTGCTGCAGCAACTGCTCGGCATGCACATCGCCGGCTCGGTATCGCTGTTTCTGGTTGCGACAGCGCTCTATCTGTTCTTTACCGCCTCGCTCGGCATTTTCCTCGGCACGCTGGCCGGCACCATGCCCCAGTTCGGACTGCTGTTCTTCCTGGTGGTGCTGCCGATGAACCTGCTTTCAGGCGGCTTCACCCCGCTGGAAAGCATGCCGGTCTGGATGCAGAGCGCCCAGCAGCTTTCCCCTTCCACGCAATATGTGGCGCTGGCACAGGCGATCCTCTATCGCGGCGCGGAACTGGAAGTGGTATGGCCGCGGCTACTGGCGACAGCGGCAGCCGGGGCGCTGTTCTACAGCATCAGCCTCATGCGGTTCCGCCGCTTCCTCGCTGCCCAGCAATGACGGAAAGCCCCGCAGAACGCGGGGCTTTTCTTTCAGCGCCCGGCGCGGGCCAGCACCGCCATCAGCTCGTCGATCTTGCGCGCCTGCTCCTGCGCATCGCCGCTGCGGATGGCGTGGGCCACGCAGTGGCCGACATGGTCGCGCAGCACCGCTTCCTCCACCCGGTTCAGCGCCGCTCGCACGGCAGCAATCTGGGTGACGATATCGATGCAATAGCGATCTTCCTCCACCATGCGCGCGATACCGCGCACCTGCCCCTCGATGCGGTTCAGCCGGTTGGTCACGGAAGTTTTGGTTGCGTCCTGCAT
Source organism: Pseudoxanthobacter sp. (assembly GCA_036782955.1). Taxonomy (GTDB): domain Bacteria; phylum Pseudomonadota; class Alphaproteobacteria; order Rhizobiales; family Segnochrobactraceae; genus Pseudoxanthobacter. The sequence goes on from DAIPYB010000058.1 coordinate 3,288, forward strand.
GACTTGCGTAATACCGCAGGGGGGTATACTAATCAAGGCGAAAGATACCCCCCGGGGGGATAGAGCACAAGGAGGCCGCCATGAGTGCCACGCACACCGGCGGGGCCGCGCAGGCGCCCGAAACCGGCACCGCCACAGATCCCGTCTGCGGCATGAGCGTCGACATCGCCACCGCCCGCTTTCGTCACGAGCACGAGGGCCAGACCTTCTACTTCTGCAGTGCCGGATGCCGGGACCGCTTCGCCGCCGATCCGGGAAAATACACCGGCCCCGACCATGCCGCCGGCCCGTCGCCGCTGGTGCTGCCGCCACGAAAGCCGAAGGCATCGGCCGCCTGCTGCGGTGGCCACGATCATGCCCATGACGCACCTCCTGCGCCAAAGACCGGCACCGCCACCGACCCCGTCTGCGGCATGAACGTCGACATCGCCACCGCCCGCTTTCACCACGAGCACGAGGGCCAGACCTTCTATTTCTGCAGTGCCGGATGCCGGGACCGCTTCGCCGCCGATCCGGGAAAATACACCGGCCCCGACCATGCCGCCGGTCCGCCACCGCTGGTGTTGCCCCCGCGAAAGCAGAAGACACCGGCCACCTGCTGCGGTGGCCACGATCATGCCCATGCGCATCACGATGCCGGGCCGGGCGCGGCGACCGATCCCGTCTGCGGCATGAGTGTCGATCCGGCTGCGACGCCCCATCATTTCAGCCACGGCGGCACGGTCTATCATTTCTGCTCGGCCGGCTGCCGCGCGAAATTCTCCGCCGACCCGGCCCGTTATCTCGCCCCGGCGCCCGCCACCGGCGCCGAGCCGGCGGGCACCATCTATACCTGCCCCATGCACCCGGAGGTGCGGCAGGAAGGCCCCGGCACCTGCCCGCTTTGCGGCATGGCTCTGGAGCCGGAGACCGTCAGTGCCGAGGAAGGCCCCAACGCCGAACTGATCGACATGACGCGGCGGCTGAAGATCGCCCTGCCCCTGACGATCCCGGTGTTCGTGCTGGAAATGGGCAGCCACCTGTTCGGGCTGCACGGCCTCGTCGCACCGCAGGTCTCCGGCTGGCTGCAACTGGTTCTGGCGACGCCGGTCGTGCTGTGGGCAGGCTGGCCGTTCTTCGTGCGGGGAGGGCAGTCTGTCGTCACCCGGCACCTTAACATGTTCACGCTGATCGCCATCGGCACCGGGGTGGCGTGGGCCTACAGCATCGTGGCCACGGTGGCGCCCGGCCTGTTCCCGCCCGCCATGCGCGGCCATGACGGCACGGTGGCGGTCTATTTCGAGGCGGCGGCAGTCATTACCGTGCTGGTGCTGGTGGGACAGGTTCTGGAGTTGAAGGCCCGCGCCCGAACCTCCGGTGCGCTGCGGGCGCTGATGAATCTGGCGCCGAAGACCGCCCGCCTGATCACCGCCGATGGCCGCGAGGAAGATGTGCCGCTGGAGCATGTCGCGGTCGGCGACCGGCTGCGCGTGCGCCCCGGCGACACCGTTCCGGTCGATGGCGAGATTACCGAGGGACACGGCACCCTCGACGAATCCCTCGTCACCGGCGAATCCCTGCCGGTCAGCCGGGCCGCGGGCGAGCGCGTCATCGGCGGCGCGCTCAATGCCGCCGGCAGCTTCGTGATGGAAGCCCGCGCCATCGGCCGCGATACCATGCTGTCGCGCATCGTGCAGATGGTGGCCGAGGCCCAGCGCAGCCGGGCGCCGATCCAGTCGCTGGCAGACCGCGTGGCCGGCTGGTTCGTCCCGACGGTGCTCACGGTGGCCGCGCTGGCATTCGCGGCCTGGTATGCCTTCGGGCCGGAGCCGCGCTTCGCCTTCGCCATGCTGGCGGCAGTGTCTGTGCTCATCATCGCCTGCCCCTGCGCGCTTGGCCTCGCCACGCCCATGTCGGTCATGGTCGGCATCGGACGCGGCGCACAGAGCGGCGTGCTGATCCGCAATGCCGCCGCGCTGGAGCGGCTGGAGCGTGTCGATACCCTCGTCATCGACAAGACCGGCACGCTGACCGAGGGCCGCCCCGCCGTAACCGCCATTGCCACCGCCGGAACCGGCGAGAGCGATGTGCTGGCGCTGACGGCCAGCCTCGAACGCGGCAGCGCCCATCCGCTGGCGGATGCCATGGTGCGGGCTGCGGAGGAACGCGGGCTGATGCTGTTCCCGGTCTCCGATTTCGTCAGTCTGGCCGGGCGCGGCATTGCCGGCACGGTGGACGGACACAGTGTGGTTGCCGGCACCGCTGCCTTTCTGGCGGAACGCAACATGCCGGTGGGCACGCTGGCCGACGCAGCGGACGAGGCCCGCCGGCGCGGCGCGACGGCGGTGTTCATCGGCATCGATGGCGTGGCGGCCGGCATGATTGCGCTGGCCGACCGGGTCAAACCGACCGCCGCCGCAGCCTTGCAGGCGCTGCGCGCGGAAGGACTGCGGATCGTGATGCTGACCGGCGACAACCGCGCCACCGCCGAGGCCATCGCCGCCGATCTCGGCATCGGCGAGGTCATCGCCGACGTGCTGCCGGAGGGCAAGAAGGAAGCGGTGGAACGGCTGAAGGCGGCCGGGCGCGTGGTGGCGATGGCCGGCGACGGCATCAACGACGCCCCGGCGCTGGCCGCCGCCGATGTCGGCATCGCCATGGGCACCGGCACAGACGTCGCCATGGAAAGCGCTGGCGTTACGCTGGTGAAGGGCGATCTGGGCGGTCTTGTGCGCGCTCGCCGGCTTTCGGTGTCGGTGATGGCCAATATCCGCCAGAATCTGTTCTTCGCCTTCGCCTACAACGCCGCTGGCGTGCCGGTCGCGGCGGGCGTGCTCTATCCGCTGTTCGGGCTCATGCTGTCGCCGGTGATCGCGGCGGCGGCCATGGCGCTGTCCTCGGTCAGCGTCATCGCCAACGCCCTGCGCCTCGGCCGGGTGCGGCTCTGAAACCGCGTGAACGGGGTTGCGCCCGCGCCCGCGGGCGGAAATGATCCTGCTTCATCCGGCCGCCGCGGGCGCTTGGTTCGCGGCGGCCGGCTCCGGTGAGGCAGCCCATGGTCCGTCATGTTGCGTGAAGTTCCGGTCGCCGGCCTGCTGGTGCCAGCCATCGCGATTTATTTTCTGGCGTCGATCGCGCTTTATGCGGCTGTCGATTTCGTGATGGTTCGCACGGGCCTTTATGCCTTTTTCTGGCATCGCTCTCTGGTCCGGGCCTGTATCCTGATGATGATATTCGGCCTGTCCTTCATCTTTCTGCCGTTACAGTGAGCGGTTCCGGTATGAAGAAAATGTCCGCCGTAAGGCTTTTCGCCACCCTCGTGCTTGTTGCAGGCGCGGGGTGGACCGGATGGCTGCTGTGGCAATATTATTTCTATTCGCCGTGGACGCGTGACGGGCGGGTGGTGGCCAACGTCATCAAGATGGCGCCGCAGGTCTCCGGCCAGATCGTCTCGGTGCCGGTGCATGAGAACCAGTTCGTGCACAAAGGCGATGTGCTGTTCACCATCGACGACCAGCCATTCCGCATCGCCCTTGCGCAGGCCAACGCGCGCGTGGACAGCACGCAGGCCATCTGGAAAATGCGGCAGTCGATCTCAGACCGGCTGAACAGCCTGACGCAGCTTGAAGTCACCGTGCAGCAGCAGGAAGACGCCCGCCTTGCCGCCGCGGCGGCACTGGCCGATTTCCACCACGCACAGGCGGAACTCGACCGCGCGCGCCTCGACCTGACATGGACCACCACCCGCGCCCGCGCCGATGGCTGGATCACCAACATCAATCTCGATCCGGGCGACTATGCCGTTGTCGGGCTGGAGGCGGTGGCGATCGTCGACGCCGCAAGCCTGCGCATCGAGGCTTTCTTCGAGGAAACCAAGCTGCTCGACATTCCGCTCGGCGCGCCGGCACAGATCTATCTCATGGCCGGCGGACCGCCGCTTGCCGGACGGGTCGCATCCATCGCCCGCGGCATCGCCGATGTCGAAAACCCCAACGGACAGGCAGATCTGCTGGCGGTGAAGGCGAACTACCAGTGGATCCGGCTCGCCCAGCGCATTCCGGTGCGCATCGATTTCGACCCGGTGCCGGATAATCTTCCGCTGGTCAGCGGCATGACGGCCAGCGTCGTCATTTCTCCACCGGCAACAGCGCCATAGCGGCCGCCGCGCGCGCCGGCCGCACCGAAAGCGGGCCGAGCGCCTGCAACGCATGGCGCAGGATGGCGAACGAAGCCGCCGCGCGGCTGGCACCCACGCTGCCGCCACTGGCGATGGCCGCCTCAGCCAGCGCCCCGCCCCGGGCCGCGGCAGCCTCGATTTCGGCCAGCCGCCGCTGCCAGCCCCACAGGCGCAGGGTGCGCAGCCCGGCCTTCATGTCCGCCACGGCCCCGGCCCATGGCGCATCGGCCGGGGCGGACGCGACAAGACGCGCGATGGCGATCGCCGCAAGTCCGGCGGCGAAGGCAGCCTCCGTTTCCCGATGCGGCTCGCCAGTCGCGGCGAACTCGGGCGCGATCTCGCTGATCATGAATGTCAGGCGGATTTCGGCGGTTGCCGCGTCCTCCACGCTGCCGCCGGCTGCCTCGCGCAGCGTGCGCTCGGCCGCCCTGAGCAGGCGAAGCCGCAACAGCCATGCCGAAGTCGGCAGCACGATCTGACTGACTGCCCCGCACACCAGAAAGCTGAGCAGCACCGCCACCACGCCGTTGATGACGCCGGAGAAGTCATAAGTCATCGCATTGGCCGGCGAGAGCGCGACCATCAGCACCAGCACGATAAGAATGGCCATCGGCCCATAGGGTCCGCCAAGGCCGCCCACCATGAAGGCGGCCAGCAGGTAGGGTGCCATCACCAGTGCCAGCATCGGAAATGTGGTCACGGCTGGAACGAGCTGGAACGCGATCGCCATGGCCGGAACCGTGGAAAGCACGGCCACCGTCGCCATCATGCGATAGGCGCCGACCGCGTGCAGCTTGCTTGCCAGACGCAAGGTATAGACACTGGCGACGATGATGGCGGAAACGCCGGCCTGCCATCCGGTCGCCAGCCAGAAAGCCGCCAGAATCCCCACCGTGACGATGGCCTGAAAGGCCGCGATGAAAGCAAGCAGGCTGTCGGCGTCGGCCAGATGGAAACGGCCCTCTGCCGGCGGTGCGACGACCGATGGATCGGACAACGCCTGCGCCCCGATCAGGAGGCGGCGGCACTGCCCGGCGAAACGCAGCCACAGCACCGCCGCGTCGGCCTGCGGGCCGTGGCGGGGGGCAGCGGCGATTTCGGCGGAAAGTCGTGCCTCGGCCGCCTCCCACGATGCGGCAAGGCGCCCGGCTTCCGCCGGGCTTTTCAGGGCGGCCGGCAGGGCGGCAGCGAGGGCATCGAGATCGTCGCGGCGATAATCGGGATGCGACAGCGCACGCGACAGGAACAGGGCACGCATCAGCGCCATGGACAGGCAGCGGACGGCGGCAAGGCGGCGCGCTCCCTCCGCCCCCCGCTCCAGCGCCACGCCGCAGAAGCCGTGCAGCACGGTGAACTGCCCGGCGACGGCCACCCGCATCGCCGCGCCGGCCGCACCGGGCGCGAGGCATCCGGCGAGCTGGGTACCGGCCTTTCGCACCTGATCCGGCAGGTTCACATGGCTGTAGCGCGGAAAGACCAGCGCGCTTGCGACCCAAGTCACGGCAATGCCGATCCCGACCTCTGAGACGCGGCCAACGGCGATATCGAACGCCGATGACGGGGCGAGCGCCGCGGGCAGGCCGACGATGGTGGCAGTATAGCCCGACAGGGCAAAGACATAAGCCTGCGAACCGCGAAACCACAGGCTGAGCCATGTGCAGGCCCCCAGCCACAGGCACAGCGCCCCCAGAAACAGAAACCGGTGCTGAGCAAAAAGAACCACCAGCACCAGCCCGAACGCCGCCCCCACCACCGTGCCGGCAATACGGGCGATGCTCTTCGCCGTCACCTGATCCGCATGGGGGCCGGCAAGCACCGCCACGGTAATGACGGCCCACTCCGGCTGCGGCAGGGAAGACCAGAAAGCCACCGCCAGCGCCACCAGCGAGGCGATGGTGAATTTCACCCCGTAGAGCACAAGGTCTCCGTCGATGCGGAAGGCGGGCATCGGTTCTTTCCTGACGGGCTGGCCTGACCTGGTTCGCCTGATGTGGCCTGCCGGCACAGCGGCGCGGCCCGCCATGATAACGGCCGGCGCGGAACGACGGCACTCCGATTTTCGGGTGATAGCTAAAACCTATCAATTGTGACGAAGTTATCTATTTTCCTTATCCCGCGCTTGGTCCTATGGTGCCGGCGTTGGCTTCGAGCCTGACACATTCACCACCGGACGCAGGATTTTGATATGTCTCTCGTGAATACCAAGATTAAGCCCTTCAAGGCCCAGGCTTACAAGAACGGCAAGTTCATCGAGGTGACCGACGCCGACGTCGCCGGCAAGTGGGCGGTGTTCTTCTTCTACCCGGCCGACTTCACATTCGTCTGCCCGACGGAACTCGGCGACGTTGCCGACCACTACGCCGAATTCCAGAAGCTCGGCGTCGAGATCTACTCGGTCTCCACCGACACGCACTTCACCCACAAGGCGTGGCACGACACCTCCGAGACGATCGCCAAGATCCAGTACACCATGCTCGGTGACCCGACCCACGAGATCTCGGCCAACTTCGAGGTTCTCCGTCCCGGTCAGGGCCTTGCCGACCGCGGCACCTTCATCGTCGATCCGAGCGGCACCATCCAGGCCGTCGAAGTCACCGCCGAGGGCATCGGCCGCGATGCCTCCGACCTGCTGCGCAAGGTCAAGGCCGCCCAGTACGTCGCCAGCCATCCGGGTGAGGTTTGCCCGGCGAAGTGGCAGGAAGGCGAGAAGACC
>DAIPYB010000059.1:0-10127 GCA_036782955.1 Pseudoxanthobacter sp.
CGGTGCAGGATTTCGCCTTCATGGGCGGCTCGCTCGGCATGGCGGCGGGCGAGGCCATCATCAACGGCCTGGTGGCGGCGCGGGTGGCGGCAACGCCGTTTGTGCTGTTCGCCGCTTCCGGCGGCGCGCGCATGCAGGAAGGCATCCTGTCGCTGATGCAGATGCCGCGCACCACGGCGGCCATTCTGGCGCTGAAAGAAGCCGGGCTGCCCTATGTGGTGGTGCTCACCAACCCGACCACCGGCGGCGTGACCGCGTCCTACGCCATGCTGGGCGATATTCACATTGCCGAGCCGGGTGCGCTGATCTGCTTCGCCGGTCCGCGCGTGATCGAGCAGACCATCCGCGAGAAACTGCCGGAAGGGTTCCAGCGGGCGGAATATCTGCGCGATCACGGCATGGTGGACATGGTGATCCACCGCCACGAAATCCGCCCCACGCTCTCGCGCTCGCTGCGCATGCTCACCGGCCTGCCGGCGGCGGATGGCGCCGTTTCCGCGCTGCCGGCCCCCGGACAGGCGACTGCGGACGCACACTGAGCAGAGGCGAAAAGCCTTGGCGTCTTTCGTGCCGGGCGGGGGCCTCCTTCGCCCGGCATTTCATTTCCCGAACGTGACCCGTGATGACGATGGAAGATACCGGCGCGATCCTCAGGCGGCTGACCGGGCTGCACCCGAAGGAAATCGACCTCTCGCTCGACCGCGTGGAGCGGCTCAACGCGGCCCTTGGCCACCCTGAGCAGCGCCTGCCGCCCGTCATCCACATCGCCGGCACCAACGGCAAGGGGTCCGTGACCGCCACGCTGCGGGCGCTGCTGGAGGCGCAGGGCAAGGCGGTGCACGTCTATACGTCACCGCATCTGGTTCATTTCCGCGAGCGCATCCGGCTGGGGCGGCCGGGCGGTGCGGGACGCTTCGTCAGCGAGGAGGCGCTGGTCGCCGCGCTCAGCCACGTCGAGCAGGTCAATGCCGGAGCGCCGATCACGCTGTTCGAAGTTACTACCGCGGCGGCGATGGTGCTGTTTGCCGAGAATCCGGCCGATGTCCTCGTGCTGGAAACCGGGCTCGGCGGCCGGCTGGATGCGACCAACGTGGTTGCAACGCCGCTGGCATCCGTCATCACCTCCATCTCGCTCGACCATGAAAAGTTTCTCGGGGCTACGCTGCCGGAGATCGCGCGCGAAAAGGCGGGCATCATCAAGCGCGGGGTGCCCGTGGTCAGCGCGCCGCAGGCCGATACCGTGAGCGACGTGCTGGAGCGTGCTGCCGCCCGCCTGGCCGCGCCGCTGCGCATGGGCGGTCAGGACTGGACGGTCGGCGAGGAGCACGGCCGGATGGTGTTTCAGGACGAGGAGGGGTTGGTGGACCTGCCCCGGCCGCGCCTGATCGGCCGCCATCAGATCATCAATGCCGGAACGGCCGTGGCGGCGCTGCGGACGGCGGGGCTGTGGGACGCCGCGTCGGCGGAAGCCGGCCTGCAGGCGGTGGAGTGGCCGGCGCGCATGCAGCGTCTGACGGGCGGTGGCCGTCTGGCCGCGCTTGCGCCGCAGGGTGCGGAAATCTGGCTGGATGGCGGGCACAATCCCGGCGCTGGCGAAGCGATTTCCGCCGTCATGGCCGATCTGGAGGAGCGGTTGCCACGACCGCTGTTCCTGATCGCGGGCATGCTGACCACCAAGGACCCGGTCGGCTTCTTCCGTCCGTTTGCCGGCCTTGCCCGCCATGTGTTTACGGTGCCGGTCGATCATTCAGAGGCAGGGCGCGATCCGGCGGAACTGGCGGCACTGGCGCGCGTGGCCGGTCTTTCGGCCGAGCCTGCCGGCAGCGTGCGCACTGCGCTGCGGGCGTTGCAGGAGGCCTGGCGGTTCGAGCCGGCACCGCGCATCCTGATCTGCGGATCGCTTTATCTGGCGGGCGACGTGCTGGAGCAGAACGGCACGCTGCCGGTGTAAGGGCCCTGATCCAACGCTGGCCCCGCCAAGGTGGGGCAAGGCCCGGAAGCAGACCTGAAAAACGAAACGGCCGGGCAGCGCGAACTGCCCGGCCGTTTCGTTTCTGTCCGGTGCGCGATCGGCGCGTGCCCTTACTGGGCGACGCCGCCGTTCAGCTTGGCAAGGCCAGCGACCGCCGGCTGGTAGCCGGGCTTCAGGTTGAGTGCGGCGCGGAACGAGGTGCGCGCCTTCTCGCTGTTGCCGAGCTGAGCAGCCGCGATGCCGCGGTTGGCCCATGCGTCGGCATAATATTTGTCGATCGAGACGGCGACGGTGAAGTCGTCTTCCGCCATCTGGGTCTGTCCCTGCGCCAGATAGGCAAGGCCGCGGGCGTTATAGGGCGCGGAGGCCGTGGGATCGAGGCTGATGGCGCGGGTGAAGTCGTCGATCGCCTTCGTGAGGTTGCCCTGCTGCTGGTAAACCAGACCGCGATTATGGAAGGCCCGCGAATCGTTCGGATCGGCGGCAATGGCGGCGTTGAAATCGTTCAGCGCCAGATCAAGCTGTCCGTTGAGGCGGTAGATATTGCCGCGGCCGACATAGGCCGGCGAATATTGCGGATTGATCTTGATGGCATAGGCGTAATCGTTCAGCGCCTGCTGCGGCTCGTTCATCGCGCGGTAGATCAGGGCGCGGTTGGCGTAGGCCTGATAGAAATCGGGCTTGAGCTGGATCGCGGCATTGAAATCGGCGAGGGCGCGGTCGTTCTGGCCCACCTTGCCATAGGCGCTGCCGCGCATGTTGTAGGCCTGCGCGTCATTCGGATTCGCGCTGATGACCTCGGAGATCGACTGGATGTTCTCGTGGGCGGCAGCCTGTGCCGCGACCTGAGCGGGAGACATGCCAGCCTGATTCTGGCAGGCCGCTGCCAGCAGCGCCACGGCCAGAGCCGCCACCGGACCGAGTGCGCGCACGCGCTGCCTGCCACCGGTCTGACCCACTTTCGCCTGCGATGTCGCCACCGCAAACCCCAAGCCTGCTCGCCGCATGCCCTGCTCCTGAACGGTCCCGGCCGGCGACCTGCCATGCCGGGACTCCCCTGCCTGCGGGCGAACGGCATCGCGGCCGCAGCCCGAAAAAGACCGATCGTTATTTCCCGAAACGGATGCCTGCCGCCTGTGGCCGGAACCGAAGGGAGAATCGGGCCGGGGCTCGAATCACGAGCCCCGTTCCTTAGATGTGCTGATTGCCGGCGAGCGGTGTCGAGGATGTGGCGCCGGCGAAGGGTTCTGTATGGCACAATGATGCTTGTCGGCCACTGTTGCCGCCAGAGCACGCCGGGCGAGGGGGAACCGGGCCGTTCGCCGCAAAGCAAAAGACCGCCGCCGGTAAACCCGGCGCCGGTCTCATGCAACTGCACTGAAGCAGGAAATCAGCGCTTGGCAGCGGCAACCTTGGCCGGCACAAGACCCTCGCGCTGGGCGCGCTTGCGAGCCAGCTTGCGGGCGCGGCGAACGGCCTCGGCCTTCTCACGCGCCTTCTTCTCCGACGGCTTCTCATAGTGACCGCGGAGCTTCATCTCGCGGAAGATGCCTTCGCGCTGCATCTTCTTCTTGAGAGCCTTGAGGGCCTGATCGACGTTGTTGTCGCGGACGAGAACCTGCACGCCTGTGTCTCGCTATCTGTTCCGGCAACCGGGTCGCCCGCACTGTGCGGAAGGCCGGGTCGCGCTGGTGTTGCATCCATCAAACGAACCTCCGGCCCGGCGCCTCAGGCGCCCCCGGTGTTCGAACATGGGGGGCTCGATAGCAGAAACGCGGCACGGTGTCCATGTCCCCTCGCATATCCCGTGGACGGGATTGGCCGCTTTCTTTCATGCCGCGCGGCCGGGGGGCAGAAAAACGGCAAAAGGGATGCACCGGCGCGACAGGAGCTCTTGCTCGCCGGTGCATCCCGATTCCTGTCTCAGCCGCCGGGGGAACGGCCGCAAACAGGATGGCGGCAGCCGGAGGGATACGGCGGCGCGCCATTCTGGTGCCGGGCGGGTGGCGACAACGCGCCCGTCCGCCCGGCAAATCCGGCTTTCCGGCGGATCAGTTGGTCTTCGGCGCCGCCGGGGCGGTCGTCGTGGCCGGAGCGGTGGTCTTCTTGGGGGCCGGCTTCTTCTTCTTTTTCGGAGCAGCCGGCTGCGCGGTGGCAGGCTTGGCGGTGGAGGCGGCCGGCGCGGTCGCGGCCGTCTGGCCGGCGAACGAGGCGGCCGGCGCCACTACCAGACCGGCAGAAAGAAGAGCGGCGGAAAGGGCGAGCGCCACGCGATTACGGGAGGTCATGGACCCTGATTCCTGATGTTCCGATTGCCTTGGTGCCGTCAGGCGGTCCGCCCGGCCCGGCTCTGAAAAGCGGGGAGGAGGCGATCCGTTCGGCGGGGCGTTTTATCCGCGTCCCGTTTCAATATTCGTCGCCTTTGTGGGCGGCGTTACGTCCGGCGACGTATTTTTCCGCCAAGGCGGCGGGTCAGCGCGGGGGCACCGAACCCGAGGCTGGCGCCAATCACCAGTGCCAGTGCCAGAACGTTGATGGCGAGATCGACCGCCGCGGCATCCCAGGGGCAGAGCAGCACATAAAGCGACAGCGCGGCCGATCCGGCGGCCAGTCCCGCAGTGGCGGCGGCAAGGCGCGGCCACAGCGGAAAGGCGCGGCGCAGCATGGCGACCAGCAGCGCACACAGCGGCAGCGCCAGCACCAGAATCACCAGAAGGCCGTCGCGCACTTCCTCGACCGTCGGGTCATAGGCATTTTCGTCGATGATGACGCGGGCATAGCCGGAAATGGCTGCCCCCACCCACAGCGCGGCGGTGGGCAGCGGCAGCAGCGCCCATAGTGGCGAGCGGTCCGGCAGTGAAATCTGGAAGGCTGCCAGCGCCGCCAGCACCATGGTCAGGACCGAGGCCACGAGGCTGATGACGGCTTCCGGCTGGGCGGTCAGGCGCGCGGTCATGGCATCGAGGTCGGCAAACAGCGCCAGCAGCACCGCCAGCGCCGCGACAAGGCCGATCCACCGGGTGGCCCGCACGAAGGGCGGTGGCAGGGCTGGCGTGCGGCCGGACTGGCGCGAGAGATCGTCGATCAGGCGGGCGATGTCGCCGTTTCGGCCGGGCGGGCGGTCTGTGGCGGCCGGGGGCGGCGGGCCGCGATGGCGGTTGGGCGGGGTGCGGCGGTCATGCATGGTCGTTTATCCCGACCGTTCGTCCGGGCGCCCGGATGGCGGGCGGCGGTGGACCCGGCCGGCCCCGGCCGGAGGTGATGTGTGCGGGCTCCGGCGCGGCGAATCGCACACCGGGCAATCCGGAAGATGATGGCATGCCGGGCACGGCATGTCCGACGGGCACCGCGGCGGCCCTCCGGCCGTCGCGTCCTTTTTCAGCTGCCGCTGAACTCACCGTGGCCGATTCGCTCGGCCAGCGTTTTCAGGGCACGGTGCAGGTTCACCTTCAGTGCCCCCACGGTGCGCCCGGTGCTGGCGGCCGCCTCCGCCAGCGACTGGCCGGCGAGCGCAAGCTGTTCCACCGCCTCGCGCTGGCCGCGCGGCAGTCCCTCCAGCGCACGCCCCACGAGGGCGAGGCGGGAGGCGCGGTCCAGGCCGGTTTCAGGATCGGCGGAGAGATCCGCGTGGCTCTCGTAGGCGAACGGGTCGTGCACCTCGCGGCTCGAAAGACGCTCGTTGCGACGCAGGAAGTCGATCGCGCGCCGCTGGGCGATGGTGGCGAGCCATGCCCGGAACGGCCGGGTGGAATCGTAGGTGTGGCGTGCCTGATGCACGGTGATGAGCACATCCTGCACCACATCGTCGGAGCGATCGGCCGGCACGCCCATGCGGCGGGCGATGGCACGCACCAGCGGCACGCAATCGCGCAACAGCGCCTGATAGGCGCGTTCATCGCCGGCCTGCGCAGCGATCATCCATGCGCGCCAGCGGTCATCTGTGGCCGTGTCACCGCGCGGCGGGCGTGCGGCGGAAGGGGGCTGGGTTTTCATCGGCGAGGGCTACCGTTGTTCGCGCGCGCCGGCAGCGGCTTGCCGCACCCCGCGCATGACCCGATCGAAGCCCTCAATCGCGTCGGAACTGCGGCGGGCGGCGCTCCGTTTCCGGCACCCTGCCTTTGTCTTCGCGCCCGTGGAGCAAAGGGTTACGCCCCGGCCCGTTTTTTGCCCCCCGGCCGCCGTGGCTTCAGCCGCAGGGCAGGGGCCTCGATGAAGTGCCAGGAGAGAGCGGCCAGCACCAGCGCGCCGGCGGCCGAGATGAGGGCGGCGAGATGCACGCCGATGATGCCGTGCAGATGGGCTGCAACGACCTGCTGCACCGGGAAGGCATAGAGATAAAGTCCGTAGGAGAAGTCGCCGGGCCGCGCGAATCCGGCAAAGCTGCTGCCGGCGGCAAAGGACAGCACGGCATAGGCGAACATCAGCGCCCGCAGGCCGAAGGGAAGGGCGCTGGCCGGCATGACCACCAGTGCCGCCACGATGAGGAGCGCGATATCGGCCCGCAGCGCCAGCCGTCGGGGGCACAGCGCCAGCACGGCGCCGCCGATATAATAAAGCCCCAGCCCGGCGAGATTGGTGAGATCCGAGCCGCCGACGAAAAAACCCTGCTGCCCGCTGGCTTCCACGGCCACCAGAAAGCCCCACAGCACGGCGCCCGCCAGAAGGTGCCACGGCAGCGGGCCGGACAGCGGCTTCGGCAGGGCGAAACGGACGGCGGCCAGCACGATCAGGCCGATCAGCGTCGACAGCACATACATCAGGACTTCGACCGGCAGGCTCCACAGCGAGCCGTTGACCGCGCCGGGGAAGGGATTTTGCGCGAACACGCCCGGCAGGTCATGGTGAATGCGCGGAAACAGCACGATGTTGCCGAGATAGCGCCATGTCTGCCCGGCACTGAAATAGGCTCCGAGCGGCAGGGTGGTGACGAGCGGTCCGAGTACGAACACCGAAAAGACCAGAACGCCGGCCAGTCCCGGCAGAATGCGCAGCGCGCGACGGCGAATGAAGCGCGCGGGCACCGGATCGGCCTGCCAGCTCAGCGTGATGAGATAGCCGCTGACGCAGAAGAAGATGTCTATGCCGAGCCCGTGCAGCGAGGTGCCGAGCAGCATCGGCACCGGCTGGCCCATCAGCACGAACATGTGGCCGTAAAGCACCGACAGGGCGGCGAGGGCACGCAGGAAGTCGAAATTGTTGGCCCGCGTCATCGCTCACCGCTTCTGTCGTTTCCGCCGGTTTTAGCGCCGTTGCCGGCGCCGTCAAAGCCCGGCACAGCCAGCCATACGTCGAACGCCCCCTGCCACCGGACGCCGGGCCGTGTTAGCAAATGACCCCTGCCGGCAAAAGCCGGCTCGCCCCTGGGCCCCTTTCCGGCCCGGGGTGATGCCCGAATGTTGCCCTCCCAGCCCGTCCGGAATGCTTGCCTCATGATTTCCCCGCCGTCCTCCCCGCCCGCTGCCGCCGTTCTGCCGCGTTTCGTGCGCGCCCACGGCGGCGTGCGCATGGCGGTGGCGGCCTGCCCGCGCGGCAGCGAGGCAATGCGTGTCTATGAGGCGGGCGGCTATCGCGTGCGCTTTCCGCGCGTCGACGGGCGCTGGTGCGAGGCGGTGCTGATCAACACCGGCGGCGGCATGACCGGCGGTGACGAGAACCGCACCGAGATTTCCGCCGGTGCCGGCGCCGACTGCGTGGTGACGACGCAGGCGGCGGAGAAGATCTATCGTTCGCAGGGCATGGACGCCGTTGTTTCCGTACGTCTGGAAATCGGTTCCGGCGCGCGCTTTGCATGGCTGCCGCAGGAAACGATCCTGTTCAACGATGCCCGCCTGAAGCGCAGCCTCGACGTGGCGATGAGCGCGGACGCGAGCCTGACGCTGGTGGAAAGCGTGATGTTCGGCCGTATCGCCATGGGAGAGACATTCGCGCGCGGCTTCTTCGCCGACAGCTGGCGCGTGCGCCGCGATGGCCGTCTGGTGCTGGCGGAAGCCGTGCGCCTCGACGATCCCGCCCGCCTCATCGCCCGCCCGGCTCTGGGCGGCGCGGCACAGGCGCAGGCTACCTTCGTCCACATCGCGCCCGATGCCGAAGGGCGGCTGGAGGAGGTGCGCGGGCTTCTGGCACAGGCCGGCATCGAGTGTGGTGCCAGTGCGTGGAACGGGCTTATCGTTGCACGCATGGTGTCGGGCGATGCCGCACGGCTTCGCGCCGGCCTCGTTCATCTCCTCACCCGCTTCCGCGGCGCGGCACTGCCGCGTTCGTGGTGCGTCTGAATTTTCGCGACCGCCGTTACCGGCCAATAATCCGCTCCTTCCGGAGGCTAGCCCATGAACCTGACACCCCGTGAGAAAGACAAGCTGCTGGTGGCCATGGCCGCCGTCGTGGCGCGCCGGCGCCTCGAGCGCGGCGTGAAGCTCAACCATCCGGAGGCCGTGGCCCTGATCACCGATTTCGTGGTGGAAGGTGCCCGCGACGGCCGCGCGGTCGCCGAACTCATGGAGGCGGGCGCGCATGTGCTGACCGCCGATCAGGTGATGGATGGTGTGGCGGAGATGATCCACGACGTTCAGGTGGAGGCGACCTTTCCCGACGGCACCAAGCTGGTCACCGTGCACAATCCCATTCGCGGCGCCTCCGGCCGGCTCGAGCCCGGCGAGGTCACTCCGGCGGATGGCGAGATCGTGCTCAATGACGGCCGCGAGACCGTGACGCTGACGGTTTCCAATACCGGCGACCGGCCGATACAGGTCGGCTCGCACTATCATTTCTTCGAAACGAACGCCGCGCTCGCCTTCGACCGGGAGAAGGCGCGCGGCTTCCGGCTCGATATTCCCTCCGGCACGGCGGTTCGCTTCGAGCCGGGCCAGACCCGCGAGGTCACGCTGGTGGCGCTTGCCGGCGAGCGGACCGTCTACGGCTTCCGCCAGCAGGTGATGGGCAGGCTCTGACAACCGGACACCGGCACGAGGGATAAAGACAATGGCATTCACGCTTTCCCGTCAGGCCTATGCCGGCCTGTTCGGCCCCACGCGGGGCGACAAGGTTCGTCTCGCCGACACCGATCTCGTCATCGAGGTGGAAAAGGACTTCACCACCTATGGCGAGGAAGTCTCGTTCGGCGGCGGCAAGGTGATCCGCGACGGCATGGGCCAGTCGCAGCGCACCCGCGCCGAAGGGGCGATGGACACCGTCATCACCAATGCCGTCATTCTGGACCACTGGGGCGTCGTCAAGGCCGACGTGGGCCTGAAGGGCGGCCGCATCGCCGCCATCGGCAAGGCAGGCAACCCGGATATCCAGCCCGATGTGACCATCGTCATCGGCCCCGGCACGGAGATCATCGCCGGCGAGGGCAAGATCCTGACTGCCGGCGGCTTCGATTCGCACATTCACTTCATCTGTCCGCAGCAGGTGGATGACGCGCTCTATTCCGGTATCACCACCCTTCTCGGCGGCGGCACCGGGCCGGCGGAGGGCACCAAGGCCACCACCTGCACCCCCGGCCCGTGGCATATCGAGATGATGCTGCGCGCCTTCGAGGGGCTGCCGGTGAATGTCGGCATCGCGGCCAAGGGCAATGCGGCGCTGCCGGGCGCGCTGGTGGAGCAGGTGCTGGCGGGCGCCTGCGCCATGAAGCTGCACGAGGACTGGGGAACGACACCGGCCGCCATCGACAACTGTCTGACGGTTGCCGACGAATATGACGTGCAGGTGATGATCCACACCGACACGCTGAACGAATCCGGTTTCGTGGAAGACACCATCGCCGCGTTCAAGGGGCGCACCATCCACGCCTTCCACACCGAGGGCGCGGGCGGCGGCCATGCGCCGGATATCATCAAGGTGGCGGGCCTGCCCAATGTGCTGCCGTCTTCCACCAACCCCACGCGGCCGTTTACGAAGAACACCATCGACGAGCATCTCGACATGCTGATGGTGTGCCATCACCTCGACCCCTCCATTCCGGAGGATCTGGCGTTCGCGGAAAGCCGCATCCGCAAGGAGACCATCGCCGCGGAGGATATTCTCCACGATCTCGGCGTGCTCTCCATGATGTCGTCGGACAGTCAGGCCATGGGGCGTATCGGCGAGGTGACGACCAGCACTTGGCAGACGGCCCACAAGATGAAGGTGCAGCGCGGTCCCCTGCCGGGCG
>DAIPYB010000060.1:0-10080 GCA_036782955.1 Pseudoxanthobacter sp.
CGATGTAGCTCGCATCCCAGTTCTCGCCGGAATTGCCGATGACATTGAGGATCACGCCGCTGCGGCCCTTCATCTTGCGGTAGAAGGCGCGCGACAGCGTGATGTAGCCGAAGACCTTGAGGTCGAAGCCGCGCCGCCATGCGGCATCGTCGACGATTTCCAGCGAGCCGGCCGGCACGTCGCCGGCGTTGTTGACCAGAATGTCGATGTCGCCGACATCGCGGGCGAGCTTTTCCATCACTTCGGAGGAGGACAGGTCGAGCGCATGCACGGTGACCTTCACGCCGTATTCCGCCTCGAGGCTTTCGCGCGCCTCTTCCATGGCCGGGCCGTTGCGGGCGGCGAGGTGGAGATCGCACCCTTCCTTCGCCAGCACATGGGCGAGGGCAAGTCCGATGCCCTTCGAGGCGCCGGTGATCAGCGCCGTCATGCCTTTCATCCCGAGGTCCATATCAGTCTCCCTGAGGCAATTGGGGGCCGGGTCCGCGGACCCGGCATGGAATTCGATGGTCAGTCGCCGAGAACCGAGATCAGCATTTCGGCAAAGCGGTCCGTATCGGCCTGCCGCACGACGCGGCAGTTGGGTTTTCCTGCCGGCCAGAGCCGGTCGATTTTTGCCTCCTCCTCGTCGAGGGGCACGCAGATACTGGAATAGGCGCGCGTCAGTTCGCTGCCGGTCTCCACGTCGACAAGGCAGTCGGCGACCTCGAGGATGAGGCTTTCGTCGATGGCCATGGCGCAGGTGAGCGAATCCGGGTGGGTGCTGAGCGGCCGGCCGTAGCGCACCTTCGTGCGCCCGAACGGGGCCTGGCTGACCTGCATGAAGAAGCGGGCGAGCGGCGTATCCATCGCCTCGATGCGCGCCAGCGCCGCATCGGGCAGCACGCCGGAGCGCATGGTCAGCGTCCAGGTGGAAAGCGTTGTGCGGAAGCCGGCGTTGATCACCATCTTCGCGGCTTCCGGGTCCACGTAGAAATTGAACTCCGAGGCCGGCGTGGTGTTGCCGAGGGCGTTGTCGGTGCCGCCCATGATCCACAGGTGGCGCACGGCCTGCGCGATGCGCGGTTCCTTGGCGTAGGCGGTGGCGATGTTGGTGAGGGGGGCCTGTGCGAGAATGTCGATCTCGCCGGGGTTCGACATGACCAGATCGATGATGGCATCGACCGCATGGGTCTTTTCCGGGCGCTGGCGGGCGCGGGGGAAGCCGGCGTCGCTCATGCCGTCGACGCCGAAGAATTCGGTCGCATCGACGGGCTTGCGCAGCAACGGCAGCGGACAGCCCTGAAACACCGGTACCGCCCCGGAAAAGCCGGCGACCTCCAGCGTATAGAGTGCGTTCTCGGTCTGCTGGGCGAAGTCCACGTTGCCATTGCAGATGGTGATGGCCTCCAGCTTCACCCCCGGCGTCTTCAGGGCCAGCAGGATGGAGAAGGCATCGTCGCCCGCGGTGTCGGTATCGATGATCAGGCGCATGGGGGATCCTGCGGTGCGGGCGCGGCGGCGGCGCGGGTGAGCCAGTTCTGCGCGAAGGCGGCGGGTTCGAGGGCGGGCGGCAGGCCGAGGTGCGCCGACAGGCGCACCAGATCGGGCGCCTCCACGCTGGCCGCGGCCGTCAGGGCCGGGTCGGCGAAGAAGGCGAGCGGCGTAAGGTCGGCAGCGAGCCGGCCGCCGGAAAGCGCGATGACGCGGGTGGCGAGGCGGGCCACGAATTCCATGTCGTGGCAGACGAGGATGACGAGGCGGCCGGCCGCCTGTTCTTCCCGGATGATGGCAGCCAGCCGCCCGGCATTGGCGGCATCGAGGCCGCGCTGCGGCTCGTCCAGCAGCAGCGCCGCCGGCGCGGTTGCCAGCACCGAGGCGACGGCGACGAAGCGGCGACGGGCCTGATCGAGATCGAGGGGATGGTGGCCGGCAAACTCGGTCAGGCCCGTGCGGGCCAGCGCCTCGCGCACCCGCACGGCGCGCTCCGCCTCCGGCAGGGCGAGGTTGCGCGGTCCGAACATCACCTCTTCCTGCACCGTGGCATGGAAGATCTGTTGCTCGGGCGCCTGAAACACCGTGCCGATCGCCCGCGAGATGCGGTGCACCGGCGTCTGCGCGGTGTCCATGTCGCCGACGCAGATCGTGCCGCGGGCCGGCTTGCGCAGGCCGTTCAGCAGCCGCAGCAAGGTGCTCTTGCCGGCGCCGTTGCGCCCGACGAGTGCCACCACTTCCTCCGCCCCGGCGGTGAAGGTGATATCGCGCAGCACATCGTCGCCGCCCGGATAATGATAGGCGACGCCTTCAACCTTCAGCATGGCGGGCCTCCCCGAACAGCGCCGCAGCCTGTCCGAACGTCAGCGGCAGGGCTGTCGTGGGCGGCAGGCCACCACCCTCCAGCACCAGCCGGGTGGCCTCCGCGAGGGCGGGCAGGCCGAAAATTCCGACGGCGGCGGGGTGGTGCAGCACGCTTTCCGCCGGCCCGTCCGCCACGATCCGGCCGCCGTCGAGCAGCAGGAAACGGGTGGCGATGGCCAGCGCCGGCTTCAGCGCCACATCGCAGAGAATGATGGTGAGATCGTCCGGCAGGCGGCGGATCTGGTCGAGCAGGCTGTCGCGCGATTCCGGGTCGAAATTGCCGGTCGGCTCGTCCAGCACCAGCACGGCGGGCTTCATCGCCAGAGCGGCGGCGATGGACAGGCGCTGCTGCTCGCCGCCGGACAGGGTGAAGGGATCGCGGTCCCGCAGGGCGCGCAGGTTGCAGATGTCGAGCACCTCCTCGGCGCGGGCGCGGATCTCGTCGGCCGGCAGGCCCAGATTGCCGGGGCCGAAGACGATTTCGTCGAACACCGTGAAGGCAAAACCCGAGAGCTGCTGCATCGGAATCTGGCCGACGAACTGCAGGGTCGTTGCCCGCTCGCCGGCTTCCCACGCCGCCCATGGCCGGCCGCCGGCCAGAACCTCGCCGGCACCGGCGGCCTGCCCGGTGCGCGGCAGCCAGCCGGCAATCCAGTGGGCCAGCGTGGTCTTGCCCGAGCCGTTGCCGCCAAGGATGGCGATGCGCTCGCCGCGCTCCACCGCAAGGCTGAGGCCAGCGAGGATGGGCGGCGCCTTGGGGCCGTATCCGAAGCTGAGGGAATGGATTTCGATCAGAGCCACAGCACCGCTCCAAGCTGCACGGGAATGGCGAGGAGGAGGAGGCGGCGCAGCCAGCGTTCCCAGCGTGCGTCCGGTGGGGCATCGAGGACGGTGCGGAACCGGCGGGCGCGGAAGGCCCGGCCGTCCAGCACCGAGGCGCGCTGGTCGAGATCGGCAAGCGCCAGCGTCACGAGCGGAATGAGCAGCGCGGCGAAGGCGCGGCCGCGCGAGAGCCAGTTACCGCCGAGATCGAGGCCGCGCGCCTGCTGGGCATCGCGGATGGCGCGGGCGCGGGCGGAAAACGGCTCCAGCAGCAAAAGCGGACTGGCGACGAGATAGGCGATGCCCGGCGGGATGCCGTGGCTGTCGAGCGCCTTCAGCAGTACGGCGGGATGGGTGGTGGTGACGAACAGCAGCGACACCGTGAGCAGCGCGGCGACGCGGGAGAAGATGGCGGCCATGTAGGCCACGCCCGCCGGGCTGACGGAGATCAGCCCGTGGTCCACCATGTCGTCGCGCTCGATCAGCACGCCGTGCACCACGAACAGCGCCACGGCGAGCGGCAACAGGGTGAAGACGAAGCGCCGGACGAAAGTGCCGCCGGCACCGGCTGCGATGCCGAACAGGAAAGCCGCCGCCGCGATGGCGGCCATGCCGGCCGGCGGCACCATGAAGATGGTCGCCGCCAGCCAGAGGAGCCCGACCAGCTTCGTCAGGGGATTGATCCGGTGGATGAAACTGTTGCCGGGGACGAACAGCAGCGTCCGGCCGGCGTTCGGGCTCCCGGCGGTTATCATGTCAGCCGACTGCCCGCTGGTAGAAGGGGAAGCCGGCTGTGAAGCGGCCCGGCATGCGGCGTGCGATGACCCATGCGATCAGGCAGGTCAGGACCTTGTCGGCGAGGTTGGTGGCAAGGTTGGCGATGGCGACCGACTGGATCAGTTCCTGTCCGACCGCGACCAGATAGGCGGTGGCGAAATCGGTGCCGGCGCCCGTCACGCCGCCGAACATGTAGACGATGATCGGGATGGCGACGATGGTGCTGACGATGCCGATGACGATGCCGGACAGCACCGTGCGGGCAATGCTGCGGAAGCCGCCGGCGCGGGCCAGCCAGCCGGCGGCAAGGCCGATCACCACCGAGACCGGGAAGAAGGCGGCCGCGGTCGGGTCGGATACCAGACCCCAGATGATGTTGGTCAGCACGCCCGTGACGGCGCCCGCCAGCGGCCCGGCAAGGATCGCCACCAGAACGGTGCCGACCGCGTCGATATAGAGCGGCAGCTTCACCCAGACGGCGAGCTGGCCGACGACGATGTTGATGACGATGGCGACCGCCATCAGGACAAGTGTCCTCGTATCGAATTTCATGGATGTTCCCCGGTTCCAGTCGGCTTAATTCTTGTTACGCACGGCCAGTTCGTCGTAGCCGGACTTTGCGCACGGCACGCGGACGAATGTGAAATCCTGCAGGTGGGCAAGAACGACTTCTGCGGTCGTGTAGACGAGACAGCCGGGCAGCATGTGGCCGCCGAACATCGCGCCGGTTCCGTCCGACAGCGACAGGTGCACGTGGGCGCCGGTCGGCTCCACGGTGCCGACCATCGAGACGATCTCGAAGTGGCCCTGCGTCAGCGTGCCCTCGGGCTGGTTTGCGTAGCGGATGAAGGCATCGGTCAGGCTGCCGACGACCGTGACGATCGCCACGGCCCCGAGGGCATTGGTGGCGACGAAATCCTGAATCGCGCCGAGCACGTCGGTGCCGGGCTCCAGACGAAGGGCATAGAAGCGGGCGGAGCTGGAAATCGCCTCGGTCATGACGGTTCTGCCGTGGGTGCGGGGGCGGAAGGAGCGGCGCCAAGGGCAAGCGCGGCGCCGGCGATGTCGAGCGGCACCGGGCGCAGCGGCATGTGCGGGCGATTGAAGCCCGCCGTGCCGGGCGCGATGTCGTGGCGCGCGGACAGGAGGTCGGCCAGCGCTGAACCGCAGGTGCGGCCCTGACACGGCCCCATGCCCGCCCGCGTCCACATCTTGACCGAGAACAGGTCGGCGGCCCCGTCGCGCACCGCGGCATCGATATCGGCGCGGGTCACGTCCTCGCAGCGGCAGACCGTCTCGCCCTCGGGCAGCATGTCGGCGAGGAACGACGGGAACGGATAGAGCGCAGCCAGCGCGGCGGCGAAGGCGCGGGCTTCCGCCAGCTGGCGGCACAACCGTTCGAGGGTCGCCGCAGATGGCAGCGGCCGGCCGGTGGAGGCGGC
The DNA here is from genome assembly GCA_036782955.1 of Pseudoxanthobacter sp. Lineage (GTDB taxonomy): Bacteria > Pseudomonadota > Alphaproteobacteria > Rhizobiales > Segnochrobactraceae > Pseudoxanthobacter. The sequence goes on from DAIPYB010000060.1 coordinate 5,379, forward strand.
GGCATGAAAGCCCGCCAGCCGCCCGCTGAGGCGGGCGGGGACCGCGCCGCCGATTCCGGTGGTCTCGCCGGCGGCGAAAAGGCCCGGGACATCGGTTTCCTGTGTCCGGGTCGCGGTCGCGCAATACCAGCCGCCGAGCGCGGTGTCGAAACGGTGGGCGGCGTGCAGCAGGGCGGTCAGGTCGGTCACCGGCCGGAAGCCGTAGCCGATGCACAGGCTGTCTACGCCATCGATGACGAACGACCGGTCGTGCCGGGGGCGACCGTCCGCGTCGAGGGGGGCAACGCGGACGGCCTCCACGCGCCTTTCGCCCAGCGCCGCGATGACGGCGTGGCCGAAGAGGCGTGTCCGGGAAATGCGGCGCAGGCGGGCGAGAAGATGCAGCGCCTCGGGGATGCGGGCGGGGTGGCGCAGCAACGGCGCCATGAAGGCGGGTCCCGGCCGGCGCAACTCGACCGAGGCGCGCAGGCCGAGGCCCGCGCCGGCGAAGGTGCTGGCAACCGCCAGCAGGAACGGACCGGAGCCGGCGAGCACCACGTTGCGGCCCGGCGGCGTGCCGCTGGCCTTGATCAGACGCTGGGCTGCGCCGGCACCGATGACGCCGGGCAGTGTCCAGCCGGAAAAGGGAACGGGGCGCTCCGTCGCTCCTGTTGCTGCCACCACGCTGCGGGCGCGGATCGCCAGTCCCCGCTCGCCCTGCCGGGCAAAAAGCGTGAAGCCCGGCTCGGCCCAGAACAGCTCCGCCCCGCCGAGGAAACGAACGCCGAGGTCGCGGCACCGCTCTGCCGCTGCCCGGCCTTCGGCCACTTGCGGGGTTCCGGCAAAGGGGCTCGCCGCTGCCGCCGGCTGCATGTGATACTGGCCGCCGGGCCGGGTGAACAGATCGAGGCAGATTACGTCGGCACCGGCCTCGCGCGCGGCGGCGGCGGCGGCAAGGCCGGCCGGGCCGGCACCGACCACCGCCACGTCGCAGGTCATCCGTTCGGCATTCGCAGTCCCGGCGTTCATGGTCCCAGCGTTCATGGCTGCACTTCCACGCGCATGCCGTCGCGCACGGGCGTGATGCACGCGCGCTCCGGCCGTCCATCGACCGGAACGACGCATTCGAAGCACGACCCCATGCCGCAGAACAGGCCGCGGGGCCGGCCGGCCGGACTGGTGCGCAAGGCGGGGCCGCGGCTGTGGAGCAGGCTGCCGAGCATGCTGCCGGCGGGAGCCGCCACGGGCTCGCCGTTGATGAACACGGTCACGACGGAGGCTGTGCTGTCGGGGCGCGCAGTCATGGGAGAAGCTCTCATGGGCGCAGTTCCGCGAACCGGGCGGGATCGTAGAGGCCATCGCCCGGTGCCGGAGCCGCGCCGTGGATCAGGCGGCTGATGAGCCGGCCCAGATAAGGCGCCCGGCAGAAGCCGGTGCCGTTGTCGCCGGCGGCAATGCTGAGGCCCGGCAGCGGCAGGCGACCGGCGAGAAAGAGATTGTCGGGCGAGACACCCTCGAAGCGTACCCAGGAGCGCAGCAGCGGCACCGCCGCGAGGCTGGGAAACAGGGTGACGAGGGTATGGATGGAATCGCGCACGAACCGCAGAGGCACCTCGTTCAGCCGGTCGGGGGCATCTGGCGGCGTGGGTTGTGGGGCGATGACGGTGTTGAAAAGCACCTGCCCGCTGCGTGCCTGCTGGATCTGGGTGTAGCCGCTTTCCACGCCACCGTCGCTCTCGCAGGCGCCAACCACGGTGCGGATGGTGGCCGCCGGCTGGCGCACGGTGGCCAGACACTGCGCCTGACGCGGCACCACCGGCACGCGAAGCCCCGCATGGGCGGCGATGCGCGCGCTCCATGGCCCGGCTGCGATTACCGTTTCCCGCGCGGTCAGCGGACCGGCCGGCGTCTGCACGCCGGTGATGCGATCGCCGTCCCGCAGCAGTCCCGTGACCGGCGCGGAGCGCACCGCGACGAGGCCATGGCGGCGGCCATCCGCGATCAGGGCGCGGACGGCGAGGAACGGGTTCACCGTGGCATCGTCCGGCGACCAGCTTGCCGCCAGAATGGGACCGGTCATCAGGGGTTCGATCTCCCGCACCGCCGGCGGCGCCAGCAATTCCGGCCGCAGGCCGAAGGCGCGTTCGGCCGCGATCCAGTGCTGCGCGACGGCGATGTCTGCCTCGCGCAGGACGAAACGCAACTGGCCGCTGCGGTTATATTCAAACGGCACGGCGCTTTCGGCCGCGAATGCCTGCCAAAGGGCACAGCCTTCCGTCAGGACGCCGAGTTCATCGGGGTTGTGCATATGGGTGCCGAGGCAGGCGAGACTTGCCCCGCTGACTGCGCCGCCAAAGGCCTGTGCCTCCAGCAGCACCGTCTTCAGGCCGTCCATGGCAAGCTGGCGGGCAACGGCGGCGCCGACGACGCCGCCGCCCGCCACCACCACATCCGCCGAGCGGGGCAGTTCGTCGCTCACGGCCGGGCCTCCTCCAGCCAGTCCGCCCGCCGGAAGGCGGCGGGCGCCGCCTGCCAGAAACGCAGGTCGCGCAATCCCTCGAAGGCGACCGCCCGCCCTTCCACGGCGTCGATGGCGGCGACGGCGCGCTGGACATGGCGCTCGTCCGGATAGCCGAGGCCATGCCCGAGCGTGGCTCCCGTCAGGGCAAGGGAGCGGATATCGGCCAACTGGCGGCGATGTTCGGACAGGCTCATGTCCGGCCGGGCCGCGGCGCAGATGGCGACCGCGCGCTCGGTATCGGTGAAAGCGATGGTCCAGCCTTCCAGGACGGCATCGACCACAGCCTGCACCGCCTGCGGATTGGCGGCTGCATAGGCGGCATCGACGATGAGGCCGTCCTTCAGGATGCCGGCGTCGCTGTCCGCGGCGCTGAACAGGTGCAATGCGTCGGCCCCGAGAGCGGCCTCGATCTGGTGTAGTTCGTGGTAGCCCGTCATCTGCGCGCTGGCGATCTCGCCGGCCAGGAAGGGACCGACCGTGTCGGGCATCTCGATGCGGGCCACGGCATCGGGCGCAAGGCCGGCGCGCTGCAGCATCCAGCGCAGTTCCAGATCCTCGTGGCCCGGCCAGACGCCGACACGGCGGCCCGCGAAGTCACGAAGCGTTTCGATGCCCGAGGCCCGGCGCACGGGATAGACCAGCGGGCTTTCCTGCTGGATCGCCAGAATGAAACGCAGCGCCGCCGGACGGATGCTCTCCAGCGCATGGGCGGGGCTGGCAACCGCCATCTGCGCGGCGCCTTCCAGAATGGCGGCGACGTGCTTCTGGCTGAAGTCCGGCCCCTCGCAGACGATCTCGACGCCGCGGTCGCGGGCAAGCCCCAACGCCTCGGCGATGAGATAGCCGGCGAATTGTGCCTGCCGGTGCCAGAGCAGCCGGATTCTGACCGTCTCCATGGTCGCCTCGTGTCGCAGCAGAAATGCGGGAGTTAAGGCCCGGCCGGGAAAGCCGGCCGGGCAGGGTTAAGGGATGGGGAGCGGTCAGGCCGGGCAGTTGATCGTCTTGTCGGCTGCCGGTGCCTTGTCCCAGAACGTGTTGGTGAAGGCCTTTTCCAGATCGATCTTCTTGTCGATCAGCTTGGCATCGATCAGGATTTTTTCGGCGATTTCATAGTTCTTCAGCTCGGACTTGCCGAATTCGCCCTTCAGCGTCGGCCCGGCGCAGAACAGTTCTCCCATCGCCTTGATCTGGTCGATCTGCTCGTCGAGCTTCAGTTCGCTGTTGTACTTGACGACGATCTCGGCGGCCGCCTTGGGATCGGCGAGGGCTTCCTTCCAGCCGCGCAGGGTGGCGTCGACGACAGCCTGAACGGCCTTCGGATTGTTCTTGATTTCGGCTTCTGTGGTGAACAGGCCGCCGCTGACGATGGATTCTTCCGGCGCCGGGTTGAGGAAGACGAGGTCGTCCTTCTTGAAGCCCTGCCGGTAAACCTGCGGCAGCTCGTTGTAGAGGGTGACCTGCATCACCTCGTAGTCTTTGTTCAGCCAGCCGATGATGTCGTAGCCCTGGCTGACGATGTTGACCTTCGACTGGTCGATGCCGGCGCGGGAGAGCATGGCGAGGAATTCCTGCTCGTCGCCGCCGAACCACAGGCCGACGCTGTGGCCCGCCATGTCCTTGATGGAGTGGATGCCGGTTTCCTTGCGCGCGATGTAGGTGGTGGCGCTCTTCTGGCCGAACTGGGCCACCATCACGAGCGGGGCGCCGTTGGCGCGCGCGGAGATGATCTGGTTGGGATGGCCGATGCCGAAAGTGTCGGCTCCGGTGGCAACCGTCACCGAGGGCTTGATGTCGGGACCGGCGGGCAGCAACTCCAGATTGACGCCGGCGTCTTTGTAGTAGCCCTTTTCGAGCGCCACGATGGGGCCGGCGAACTGGCCCTGCATGACCCATTCGAGGCGCAGGGTTTCGGCCGCGGCGGGAGAAAGGCAGGCGGCAACGACGGCCGTGCCGGCGAGAAGCGATTTCAGAAAGTCGGTCATGCACGTTCCCCTGTTTTTGTTTGTTCAGGTCTGGTCGTCGAGCGATGCGTGCCACGGCACGGCGAGGCGCTCGATGGCGGCGATGAGCGCGAAGAACGCGATGCCGATCAGCGCGGACAGAACCATCGCGGCCCAAAGGCGCGGCATTGCGAGGGTGCGGTAGGAGGTCATGATCACGAAGCCGAGGCCCTTGTCGGCCTGCACGAACTCCGCAACGATC
>DAIPYB010000061.1:0-10049 GCA_036782955.1 Pseudoxanthobacter sp.
GAAAATGCCCGTCACTGGGGAAAAAACACGGTGCCGCAGGGCAGCCATGCGGGCTGACTCTTGTCACGGAGTCACCCCATATAGTAGGAAAATATTAACGGGTGCGCGAAATGTCGGGCGCATGCGTTCTTGCTCCTCTCCTCCGCATCTGCGATGACGGCGGACCCGGCCGGACTGGGTTCCCCGTAAGCGGGGCGGATTCCGAAGGGGATCGGGAACGGTCCTGAAAGCCGCGGCGCAAGGCAGCCGGACGAGCATGGCCGCCAGCGCCATGCCGGCTTGTCGGGAACACGCATGCGCCGGACCGGACCGCCGGAAAGCGGCGGGCACCAGATTTTGATGCCAGGCAGTTCAGGCTCCGCCGCGGACAGACCGTCCGGGCGGCAGGTCAAGGACTCCGGGCTTTTGACAGAATGCCGAAGTCGGCAACGACGAAGCGGAGAGAGTGGCGATGTCCTGGAACGACGAACGGGTGGAGCTTCTCAAGAAGCTCTGGATCGACGGTATGAGCGCCAGCCAGATCGCCTCCTCGCTGGGTGAGGTGACGCGCAATGCGGTGATCGGCAAGATCCACCGCCTTGGCCTTTCCAACCGCGCCCGGCCGGGGCAGGTCGGCACGCCGGCAGCGGCGACCGCCGCCGTGGCCGCCGCACCGGTCGCGGCCAGCCAGCCGGCAGCGGCGCGCGTCGCCGTGCAGCCCGCCGCCACGGCGGTCAGCCAGCCGGCGGCAAGCCCGGCCATCGCCGCAGCCCCCGTCGCCGCGGTGTCGGTAGCCCCCGCGCCTGTTCTCCAGTCTCGCCCGCGCAGCAAGGTGCAGCCCCCGGCCGAACAGCCGGCTGCCGCCGGTGCGCAGCGCCCGGTGCGGCCCGCCTCCTCCATCGGCAATGCCGCGCTGAAGGTCGAGCCGGTCTACATGGCGGACGCCGAGCCGGTGGCCGTGCCTGCACCGTCGCGTTCAAATGTTGTGGTGCTGGACGACCAGCGCGTGACCATCATGATGCTGACCGAGCAGAGCTGCCGCTGGCCCATCGGCGACCCCGGCAGCGAGGGCTTCTCGTTCTGCGGCAAGCGCTCCGAAACCGGTATTCCCTATTGCGCCCATCACGCGCGCATCGCCTACCAGCCGGTCGAGCGTCGCCGCGACCGCCGCCCCGGCCACTGAACCGGGGCTCGACAGCACGGCACATGGACGGCGCCCACCGGGCGCCGTTTTCGTTTCGGGCCGCTCTCGTGTCAGGGTGGGTTCAGGCGCCGGCGCGCACCGCTGCGATGAAGCGCTCGCCGTAGCGCTCCAGCTTCGCCTCGCCGACACCGGAGATGCGGGCGAACTCCGCCATGGAGCGCGGCCGCTTCTGGGCGATGTCGATCAGCGTGGTGTCGTGGAAGATGACATAGGGCGGCACGCCCTGCTCGCGCGCCAGATCGAGGCGAAGGGTGCGCAGGGCCTCATAGAGCCGCTCGTCCGCCGGATCGGCCAGCGTGGCGGCGCGCTGCGCGCGGGTGGCTTTCTGGCCGCGCGCCGCCTTGCGGGCGCGCACGTCTTCCTTCAGCTCGACGCGGCGCTCGCCCTTCAGCACCGCGCGGAAATCGGCGCCGAGATGCAGGCCGCCGTGGCCCTCCACATCCACCACCACCAGCCCGTGGGCGACCAGTTGGCGGATGATGGAACGCCAGCCCTCGCGGTCGAACTCCCGCCCGCAGCCGAATGTCTTCAGGCCGTCGTGGTTGAGCTGGCGCACGCGCTCGGTCGCGTTGCCCACCAGGACATCGGTGACATGGGCCGCGCCGAAACGCTCGCCGGTGCGCAGGATCGCGGACATCACCTTCTGCGCGGCCTCCGTGCCGTCGAAAGTCCTGACCGGTTCCAGGCAGTTGTCGCAGTTGCCGCAGGGCTGCGGATAGGTTTCCTCGAAATAGGCCAGCAGAACCTGGCGCCGGCAGCGCGCAGTCTCGCAATAGCCGATCAGCGCATCGAGCTTCTGCCGCTCGATGCGCTTCTGCGCATCGGGGGCCTCCGAATTTTCGGTGAACTGCACCAGCTTGGCGACATCTTCCATGCCGTAAAGCAGCAGCGCCTCGGAGTTCAGGCCGTCACGACCGGCACGACCGGTTTCCTGATAATAGGCCTCCATGCTCTTCGGCAGGTCCATGTGAACCACGAAGCGCACGTCCGGTTTGTCGATGCCCATGCCGAAGGCGATCGTCGCCACCATGATGAGGCCGTCTTCCTTGAGGAAGCGATCCTGATTGGCGGCGCGGGTCTCCTTGTCGAGACCGGCATGATAGGCCAGCGCCGGCCGCCCCTCGCCGGCCAGCGCCGTGGCCAGTTCCTCCACCTTCGCCCGGCTCATGCAATAAATCACGCCCGCTTCGCCGCGATGGCTGTCGAGGAAGGCGCGCAACTGGTTGCGCGGGCTGACCTTGGGCGTAACGCGGTAGCGGATGTTCGGCCGGTCGAAGGACGACAGGAAAACGCGCCCGTCCTGCAGGTTGAGGCGCTCGAGAATGTCGCGGCGGGTGGGACCATCGGCGGTGGCGGTCAGCGCGATGCGCGGCACGCCGGGATAGCGTTCGGCCAGCACGGTGAGGCGGCGGTATTCGGGGCGGAAATCGTGGCCCCACTGCGACACGCAGTGCGCCTCGTCGATGGCGAACAGGGCGATCTGCGCCCGGTCGAGCAGCGACAGGAAGCCATCGGTCAGCAGCCGCTCGGGCGCCACATAGAGAAGATCGAGCCGGCCGGAGACGAGATCGCGCTCAACCGCGCGCACATCGGCGAAATCCAGGCTGGAATTCAGCATCGCGGCATTGACGCCCAGCTGGCGCAGCGCCTGCACCTGATCGTGCATCAGCGCGATCAGCGGCGAAATGACGATCGCCGTGCCCGGCCGGCACAGCGCCGGCACCTGATAGCACAGCGACTTGCCGCCGCCGGTCGGCATCAGCACGAGGCAGTCGCCGCCCGCCACGACATGGTCGACGATCTCGCCCTGCATGCCGCGAAAGCCGGAAAATCCGAATACGGATTTCAGCACCTCGTGGGGGCGCTGGAGCGGGGAAGCGGACAGGGCGGCGGTCATCGGACGAAAGGGGCCTCCGGCGAATCGGGCGACAGCGCAGGGTTAACACGGCACGGGCCGGCGGGGGAAATCAGCCCCCGCGCTTTTTTTCGCCCGCCGGCCGCTCGCTCTGGCAGGCGGCGCAGAAGAAGGTGGAGCGGCCGTTCTGCACGATACGCTGCACGGCAGCCCCGCAGCGCGGGCAGGGCTCGCCCTCGCGGTCGTAGACGGCAAAGGTGTGCTGGAAATAGCCGAGCGAACCATCGGCCTGAATATGATCGCGCAGGGTGGAGCCGCCCGCCGCCACCGCCTCGCTGAGGACATCGCGGATGGCCTGCGCCAGACGGCCGGCCGCGGGCCGGGGCCGCCCGGCGGCATCCGCCAGCACCGAGGCCGGCGCGCGCGGCGAAAGCCCGGCCCGCCACAGCGCCTCGCAGACATAGATGTTACCGAGCCCGGCGATGCGCTTCTGGTCGAGCAGCGCCGCCTTGAGCGAAGTCGCGCGGCCGGCGAAGGCCTGCGCCAGCAAATCCGGCGACAGCGCATTGCCGAGCGGCTCGATGCCAAGCCCGGCGAGCAGCGGATGGGAGAAGGGATCGGCCGCATCCGCCATCACCATGAAGCCGAAGCGGCGCGGGTCGTTGTAGGTGACGCGCATGCCGCCCTCCAGATGGAAGACGACGTGGTCGTGGGCCGAAATCTTGCCGCGCGGATGGTGGAAAGCCCCGGGCGCAAGGCCGTCGCCGGCATCCTCCGGCTCGATGCGAAACGAGCCGGACATGCCAAGATGCATGATGACGACCTGCGGCGCCGCCGCTTCGTCGCCCTCCAGCCGCAGCAGCAGATATTTCGCCCGCCGGTCCAGAGCGGCGACGCGCCGCCCCTTCAGGCGGTCGGCGAAACGGTCGGGAAAGGGAAACCGCAGATCGGGCCGGCGCACCTCGATGGTCAGGATGCGATGCCCCTCCATCACCGGCGCCAGCCCCCGCCGCACGGTTTCCACTTCCGGCAATTCCGGCATCGCGCCCTCCCGGCCCCGCCCTGTCGTGGCAGGGCGCAGTGTCTCATCGTGCGACATGAGATAGCGCGGGCGAAGGGCTTCCGCTATGGTCGCGCCCCAAGCGGCGCCCCGAAGCGGGCGCTTCAAGGCGCAAAGGCAAGGCGGATGGACGCGGAATTCGGTTTCAGGCGGGTGGCGCTGGAAGAAAAGCAGGGCCTCGTCGACGACGTGTTCCACAAGGTCGCGCGCCGCTACGACATCATGAACGATCTGATGTCCGGCGGCCTGCACCGGCTGTGGAAGGATGCGATGGTGTCGTGGCTGTCGCCGCCACGCTCCGGGCCGCGCGGTTCGTTTCAGGCGCTCGATGTCGCCGGCGGCACGGGCGACATCGCCTTCCGCATCGTGGAACGCTCGCACGGCGTGGCCGAAGCGACGGTGCTCGACATCAACGGCGACATGCTGGCGGTGGGCGCGGAACGGGCGCGCAAGCGCAAGCTGGACGACAGCGTGACCTTCGTTGAGGCCAACGCCGAGAGCCTGCCGTTCCCGGATGCCACCTTCGACAGCTACACCATCGCCTTCGGCCTCAGGAACGTGCCCCGGCGCGAAGTCGCCATCGCGGAGGCCTTCCGCGTGCTGAAGCCCGGCGGGCGCTATCTCTGCCTCGAGTTCTCGCATGTCGACGTGCCGGGCCTCGACAAGATTTATGACTTCTATTCGTTCCGCGTCATTCCCGGCCTGGGCAAGATGGTGGCGGGCGACGGCGAGCCCTATCGCTATCTGGTGGAATCCATCCGCACCTTCCCGAACCCGGAGCGCTTCGCCCAGATGCTGCGCGATGCCGGATTCGAGCGGGTCGATTATCGCCTGCTGTCCGGCGGCATTGCCGCCATTCATTCGGGCTACAAGCTCTGACAGTGCGCATTCGCGGCCCGGCGACGGTGTAAGTCGTCATCCTCCGGGCTGCGAACCGTCTCCTCTGCCCGTTCTGTCCGTGCCTGCCCGTTCTCCGCCTGCCCCTTGCCGGATCGTTTTCATGGCCATTGCCATCACCCCGCTCTTTCGTCTTGGCCGCGCAGGCTTCGTTCTGGCGCGCGAAGGGGTGTTCGCTCTGGTGCCGCCGATGGATCTGCCGCCGGCGGCCCGGCTCGGCCTGCGCCTCATGCGCATGATCGAGCGCGGCGACGCCCGCCAGACGGAGGCCGCCCAGCGGCTGACGCAGGCGTTCAACCGGCTCGGCCCCTCTTACGTCAAGCTCGGCCAGTTCCTCGCCACCCGCCCGGACGTGGTGGGCAAGGAGGCTGCGGCCGAACTGTCGCTGTTGCAGGATCAGGTGCCTCCGGTGCCTGACGCGGAGGCCCGCAAGGCCGTCGAGGAGGCGCTCGGTGCGCCGGTCGAAAGCCGGTTCAAGGTGTTCGGCCCCGCTCTGGCGGCCGCCTCCATCGCGCAGGTTCACAAAGCCGTCGCCGTCGATCACGAGGGCAACGAGCACACCGTGGCCGTGAAGGTGCTGCGCCCCGGCGTCGCCGCCGCCTTCACCCGCGAGCTTGCCAGCTTCTACATGGCGGCCCGGCTGGCGGAGCGCTTCGTCGCCCCGGCACGGCGGCTGAAGCCTGTCGCCATCGTCGATACGCTCGCCCGCTCGGTGATGCTGGAGATGGACCTGCGGCTGGAGGCCGCCGCGCTTTCCGAAATGGCCGAGAACACGGCGGAGGATCCGAGCTTCCGCGTGCCGACGGTCGACTGGGTGCGCACCGCCAAGACCGTTCTCACCATGGAGTGGATCGACGGGATCCGCCTTGGCGAGACGGAAAAGCTGGATGCCATCGGCGTTGACCGGGTGAAGCTGGCCGCCACCATCATCCAGTCGTTCCTGCGGCAGGCGGTGCACGACGGCTTCTTCCACGCCGACATGCATCAGGGCAACCTGATGGTGGACCAGGACGGCGTTCTGGTGGCGCTCGATTTCGGCATCACCGGCCGCCTCAACGAGGCGGAAAGGCGGTTTCTGGCCGAAATTCTCTATGGCTTCATCACGCGCAACTATCACCGCGTAGCGGAAGTGCATTTCGAGGCGGGCTATGTGCCGGCCTCGCAGGACGTGGACGTATTCGCGCAGGCGCTGCGCGCCATCGGCGAGCCGATCCGCGGCCACAGCGCGCGTGACATTTCCATGGCCCGCCTCCTCACCCAGCTTTTCGAGGTGACGGAGATGTTCTCCATGACCACCCAGCCCCGTCTCATCATGCTGCAGAAGACGATGGTGGTGGTGGAAGGCGTGGCGCGCTCCCTCGATCCCGAACTCGACATGTGGCGCACCGCCGAACCGGTCGTGGGCGACTGGATCGCCCGGCGCGTCGGCCCGCTCGGCCACCTGCAGGCGATGGGCTCCGGCATCGGCGCGCTGGGCCGGATCGTGGCCGACCTGCCGGTGCTGGCGGAGCGCAGCGAGCGGCTTTCCGCGGCACTGGCCGACATGGGCGAGCGCGGTCTGGTGCTGGCACCGGAAACGCTTGAAAAGCTGGCGGCGGCGGAAGCCCGGCGCACACGCTCCGGCCGCATCGCGCTGTGGATCGGGGCGACGGCGCTCGTCGCCATCGCGCTCAAGGTGGTGTTCGGGCTCTGAGCCTCACGCCGCCGGGCGGCGCGTCAGCGCCAGCAGGATGCCGAACCCGACCATCATCGCCCCGGACGTGCGGTTGAACCACTTCAGCACGGCGCCCTTGTCCATCATCCGGCTGAACCGCGCGCCGAGCGCGCCATAAGCGGCGATGCCGACGATCTCCAGCAGCAGGAAGGTGACCGAGATCACCATGAAGCTGCCGGTGTAGGCATCCGGATTGACGAACTGCGGAAAGAACGCGGTAAAGATCAGGATCGCCTTCGGGTTGCCGGCCGCGACCCAGAACTCCTGCCGCTGCAGGCTGCGCATGGGCCGGCTTTCCTCCACCCCCACCAGTGTGGCGATGGGCGCGCGGGCGCGCAGGATCTTCACCCCGAGATAGACCAGATAGGCCGCCCCGGCGAGCTTCACCACCGTGAAGGCCATTTCGGAGGCGGTCAGCACCGCGCCGAGCCCCACGGCAGTGATGAAGATCATGATGACGAAGGCCGCAAGCCGGCCGAGCGAGGCCCCGACTGCGGTGCCGACGCCGCCGCGGGCACCGTTGGTGAGCGCCAGAAGATTGTTCGGCCCGAAGGCGAGGTTGAGCGCGAAGCACGCCGGCAGGAACACCAGAAAGGTGTCGAGCGACATCGGCGCGCGAGCGGGCAACAGGCTGGCCGGCGAAAAGCCGGACAGGGCGGGAAAGACGGAGGACAGCACGGACATGGGCGCACGCGACGGCAGCGGAAGAGCGGAAAAAAGACCGGCGGCGGTCCGCCGGACCGCCGCCTGAAATCACACTCGCGCCGGGCCGGCCGGCAGGCAAGCGATTTGTTTACGGACCCCGCCTGCCGCCCGCGCCCGGTCTTTTGCCAGCTCAGGCGATTTCGGCGACCGCGTGGAGGATCCGCTCCAGATCCTGCGGGCGCGACAGACGGTGATCGCCATCCTTGACCAGCGTCACCACCACGTCGTCGCGGGTCAGGCGATCGACGAGGCGCAGGGCGTGGCGCCACGGCACGTCCGCGTCTTCCACGCCTTGCAGGATGTGCACCGGGCAGCCGGTGGCAATCTCGCCGCCGAGCAGCAGGTTGCGACGGCCGTCCTCGATCAGCGCGCGGGTGATGATGTAGGGCTCGTCGGAATAATCCGACGGCTGCGCGATGAAGCCATCGGCATCGAGGCGGGCGCGCGTCCCGGCATCCATGGTGGCAAACATCAGATCCTCGGTGAAATCGGGTGCCGGCGCGATCAGCACCAGACCTGCCGCCGGTCGCCCTTCGGCGGCAAGGGCACGGGCGATGAGCAGCGAAATCCAGCCTCCCATCGACGAACCCGCGAGGATGACCGGGCCGGACGCGAAACGATCCAGAACCGCGCGCGCCTCCTGCGCCCAGCGGCTGATGGTGCCATCCGTGAAGGCACCGCCGGAACGGCCGTGGCCGGAATAATCGAACCGGATCAGGGCCCGGCCGTGGGCAGCGGCCCATTCATCCAGCGCCTGCGCCTTGGAACCGGTCATGTCGGAGCGGAAGCCGCCCAGAAACATCACCGCCGGCCGGTCAGCGCCGGCCGCCGTTGCCGGGCGTGCCAGAACCGCGATCTCGCGGGCCTGCGCACCTTCGCCGACCGTCAGGCTCAGGGCTTCGGTTTCGCTCATGGTTCATGCCCTTCTGCTGCCGCGCGGTCACCGCCCGCGCTCCCTTCGCGCATGGCCTGCCGCCGCGCCGGCCCTTGTGTGCACCGGCTTGCAGGCGGCGGCAAGACCGTGGCAAACCGGCATGGACAGGCCGGCGGCTCCACCGCCGGCGAGGGAGTTTCACGATGACCGAGGGCAACGGGAGCGGCAACCGGCCGACCATCCTGCAGGTGCTGCCGTCGCTGGAGACCGGCGGCGCGGAACAGACCGCCGTCGACGTGGCCGCAGCGATCGTGGCCGCGGGCGGGAGGGCGGTGGTGGCCTCCACAGGAGGCCGCATGGTGGCCGCGCTGGAGAAGGCCGGCGCAAAGCACGTTCTGTTTCCCGCCGCCAGCAAGAACCCGGCCACGATGATCGCCAACATCGGCCGGCTGGCACGGCTGGCGCGGGCGGAAGGCGCCGACATTATCCATGCCCGTTCGCGCGCGCCCGCATGGTCCAGCCTGTTCGCCGCCCGCCGCACCGGCCTGCCGTTCGTCACCACCTTCCACGGTGCCTACAAGGAGGCCGGTTTTCTCAAGGGCCTCTATAATTCGGTTATGGCGCGCGGCGACCGGGTCATCGCAAATTCCGACTGGACGGCGCGGGAAATCGTCGCCCGCCATCCGGCCGCGGCCGGCCGCATCGTGACCATTCCGCGCGGTTCGGACCTGGCAGCGCTCGCCCCCGGCGCCGTCGCGGCGCGGCGGCTGGAGCTGGTGAAGCAGGCATGGGGCCTCTCGCCCGACGAGCGGGTCGTGCTGGTCATGGCCCGGCTCACCAGCTGGAAAGGCCACCACACGGTCATCGAAGCCATGCGGGTGCTGCAGGATGCCATCGCCGGCGATCCCTCCCTTGCCGCCCGGCTTGGCAACGTCGTTGCCATCTTCGCCGGCGATGCGCAGGGCCGCGATGGCTATCGCAGCGAGCTTCTGGCCCAGATTTCCGCCGACCGGCTGGAAGGGCGGGTGCGCCTCGTGGGCCACTGCTCCGACGTGCCGGCGGCGATGACGCTGGCCGACGTGGTGGTGGTGGCTTCCGTCAAGCCGGAGGCCTTCGGCCGCGCGGCGGTGGAAGCGCAGGCGGCGGGCCGGCCGGTGATCGCCACCGATCTCGGCGCGGCGGCGGAAACGGTTCTGGTACCGCCGGCCGTGGCGGAGACCGGGCGCACGGGCTGGCGGGTGCCCCCGGGCGACGCGGAGGCGCTGGCGGCCGCGCTGGCCGGCGTGCTGTCGCTGACACCGGACGAGCGCGTGCAGCTCGCCGGCCGCGCCATCGCCCACGTCAACGCCGAATTCTCGCTGGCGCAGATGACGCACAAGACGCTGGCGGTCTACGACGACCTGCTGCAAGACCGGGGCAAAAGCTTCGGTATCGTACAATCGCCCGAAGACGAAGGCCCAAAAGGCGCGAAACGATAGCCTGTCACGCGCAATTAGGTTGACTTCTGCGGCAATTAACAGAAACATGCCGCCCGTCATTCAGCGATCGCCCGGCGGTCGCACTGGCCTCGGCGCCCGGCGTTCGGGGCCGGTTGTGCTGGCGCCCTTCGGGCGGCAACGCAGCCGGACCAGTCGGGCCACGGCCGGCACCGGCGGGCAGAAATTTCCGCGCCGTGCCGGAATCTACCGGTACGACCGGGTTCCGTTATCGGCTTGAGGAGAGCACGACCATTCGCCGTCCGTTCCGCGCACCACCGCCCAC
>DAIPYB010000062.1:0-9970 GCA_036782955.1 Pseudoxanthobacter sp.
GATCAGCGGCAGCGGCGCGGCGACCCCTGTCAGCACGGTGAATTTCTGCATCGCTCGCGTTCCTCGCAATGAAGGCCCGGCAACGAAAGGCCCGGCAATGGCGGCCAGAAATGAGCCGGCCGGCGGGCGCTCCGTGGCGGCGCGGCGCGCTGCCCGGCCGGGCAGCGCAATTGGAACCGTTCTTTGGGGTCTTCGCGGTTCCGGGTCAAGTGCTCCGGCGCCTTGCCGGGGTTTCGGAAAGCAGATTGCGACGCCGCATGCCCCGGTGTTGCGTTGCAGGCCCGCCATCCGGCATAACAGCGACGGCTGTCCGGCGCCGCCCGTTTGCGGCGCCGGTTCGTTTTTCCCAAGCGCCCGCCTCCTGAAAAAGTGCGGCTCGTCCACGGGTGTCCCCTTGCGATGACCGATCCGATGTCTGCCCGCCCTTCCGCTCCGTCCGCCGTGCCGGCCTCTCGCCCGGCGGTGGTGGCCATTTCCTCGCAGGTCGCCCGCGGCGGTGTCGGCACGCGGGCGCTGTCGTTCGCGCTGGAGCGGCTCGGTCATCCGGTGTGGCTGGTGCCGACCATCTTTCTGCCGTGGCACACCGGTCACGGCCCTTCGACGCGAATCGTGCCGCCGCCGGAACTGTTCGCTGCCGCCCTTGAAGAACTGGCGGCGATGAAGGCTATCGGCGAGGTCGGGGCCATCGTCACCGGCTTCCTCGGCTCGCCTGCACAGGCGCACGCCATCGCCCGTTTCGTGGAGGCCGCCAAGAAGGCGAATCCCGCCATCCGCTTTGTCTGCGATCCGGTGATCGGCGACGTCGGCGGGCTTTACGTGGCGCAGGCGACGGCGGAGGCGGTGCGCGACGTGCTGCTGCCGCTGGCAGATGCGGCAACGCCGAATACATGGGAACTGGGCTGGCTGACCGGCCATTCCGTTGCCACGCCCGCGGAAACGGTGGCCGCGGCCCGTGCGCTGGGGCCTGCGCAGGTTCTGGCCACCTCGGCACCGGCGATGATGCGTAACGCGCTGGCGACCATTCTCTACGGTCCCGACGGTGCGCTGATGGCCGAACATGCGGCGCTGGAGAACGCGCCGAGCGGCACCGGCGACCTGATCGCCGCGCTGTTCACGGGGGCGCTGCTGTCCGGCGCGCCGGCGGAGACGGTGCTGGCGCGGGCAACGGCGGCGACTTTCGAGGTGGTGGCGCGCTCGGTCAAGGCGGGAGCCGACGAGATGCAGTTCGTCGCCAATCAGGACTGTCTGGTGCGGCCGATGGTCAACATCGCGGTGCGCCGGCTGGCCGAACCGGGCCGCAGGGCGCCTTCGCCGCTGCGGCGCTGAGATTTGTCCGCCCCGGACACGCGGTCGATCCGGGGCGGCTGTCGCGGCCTTGTCAGGAAGCCGCGCGCGGCGCGAGCGCCGGCGCCGGAAGCGGCTTGGGCTTCGGGCTGTTGTCGACGACCGGAACCGGCTGGAACTTGCTGCCGGGGCCGATCACGATGACCTTCGAGCCGACATCGACGCGGTTATAAAGATCTTCCACGTCGGCATTGCGCAGGCGGATGCAGCCGGACGAGACCTTCTTGCCGATGCTCCAGTTTTCGTTGGTGCCGTGGATGCGATAGAGCGTGTTGCACAGATAGAGGGCTCGCGCACCAAGCGGATTCTTCGGACCGCCGGCCATGTAGCGCGGCAGGTCGGGGCGGCGCTGCAGCATCTCGGCCGGCGGGGTCCAGCCCGGCCACTCCGCCTTGCGGGCGACATGCTCGACGCCGGACCACTCGAAACCTTCCTTGCCCACGCCGATGCCATAACGGATGGCCTGATCGTCGGGTTGGACAAGGTAGAGATAGCGGTTGACCGTATCGACAATGATGGTGCCCGGCTGCTCGCCGGTCTTCAGCGGTACCACGGTGCGGGCGTATTTCGCCTGCTGCCGCTGTTCCATTTGTTCCTGAGTTTCATAATAAGTCACCCAGGTCTTCGAGGAGGGGTCGAAGAACTGTCCGGCCGGCTGGCGTTCGTCAGCAATGGCGGGAATGGCGGAAAGCCCTGCGACGGCTGCGCAGGCGCCGAAAAAGGTCACGAGACGGCGCATCACGCAGCCTCTCCTTGTCGATCATGGCGGAAACACGGAAGCTGCTGCTTCCGTTTGCCACCATGCTGCAAATAACCCTAATGAACCATGACCGATTGAGCATGAAAGCCATGCGATCACGCCGATTTCATTGAGCCCGGCCTTGCAGGACGCCGCGCCGCCGCCGCGCGCGCCAGCGCATCACGGCTGAGTTCAGCTCGCCGCCGATGATGAAGATGGTGGCGATCAGGTAAAGGAAGACGATCGCGGCCGTCACGCTGGCAAGGCCGGCATAGGTATTCGAATAGGGCGAGAAATTCTGCAGGTAGAAGCCGAAGCCGATACCCGCCGCCAGCCAGGCCACGATGGTGAAGACAATGCCGGGCACCACGTCGCTGAGGCGTCGCCGGCCGTCCGGCAGCCACATGTGCGACAGGCCCAGCACCGCGACCAGAACCACCGTGGCAATTACGATGCGTTCCATGCGGGTGTTGCGCTCCACCGCGGCAAGCCATGGCAGGTGTTCTTCCAGCAGGCCCCAGATCAGCGGGCCGAACACCACCAGAACCGCCAGTGACAGCAGCCCCACCGCACCCAGCACCACGAATACGAAGCTCTGCAGCCGGCGGTGAAAATAGTTGCGGGTTTCCGCCACGCGATAGGCGCGGTTCAGCGCCATGCGCAGTGCCTCCACGCCGTTGGAGGAGAACCACATGGCAAAGACGAGGCCGAGGGTGAGGGCGCTGGTGTGGTTGCGCGTCAGTACAGCGTGAACCTCGTCGGAAATTGGCCCGGCGACTTCCTTCGGCCAGGTCTCGAACACCATTTCGGTGACTTCGTCGGCCAGATCCTGCGAGCCGATGACGCCGGCCATGGCCGCCACGACGATGAAGAAAGGAAACAGCGCCAGCAGAATCTGCAGCGCCACATGGCTTGCCATGGCCCAGCCGTCGTCGCTGTCGAAATGGAACAGCGCCTCACTCACCACCTCGCGCACCAGCCGCACGGGGCGCAGCAGCAGGTGGCGGCGGCTGGCGGCCGTCCGGATATCGCCGGGAAGGCCGGCCGCATCGTGCGCAGCCGGGGCCGCGGCGGCCGCGGGTGTATCCTCGCCGGATCCGCCACTGGCGGCCATGCCATCGCCCATCTGCAAGCCGGTCCCCTCTGCGCCGCCGGATCGGCTCCGGCGGTGTCCGCCGCCACCATGCCATTGCGTGGGCAGCGGCATCAACCGGGTCTCGCAGGGATGTGGCTTCAGGCCGCCGCCGACCGCGCCTTGCGCACCATGCCGGCGAAGGGGCCGCTGGTCCCGGCCGGTGCGATCAGGAGCCGGTTCGGGTCCACCGGGCCGGGCAGGGCGATGGTGCCGGCGGGCACCAGCGTGAAGCCAAGGGGCTCATAGTAGGCCCGGTCGCCGACCAGCAGGATAGGGCCGGCTTTTTTCGCCACGGTGGCAGCCATCGCCGCCTGCATCAGCTGCCGTCCGGTGCCCCGGCTTTGCAGGCCGGGATGCACGCACAGCGGGCCGAGCAGCGTGGCGGGCGTATTGCCGATGAAGATCGGCGTGAGCCGCACCGAGCCGATCACCGCCGGGCCATGCACGGCCACGAACGACAGGTCGGGATCGAACGGCACACCCTCCCTCAGCCGGTAGGCGGTTTTCGTGAACCGGCCGGGACCGAAGGTGAGTTCGTGGATGGTTTCGACGGCGGTGTCGTCTTCCGGCAGCTCAGGCCGGATCAGTACGGATTGGGCAAACATGGGGGCAGATCTGTCAATGCGGGGCGGCTTGTCGGAGGGCCGCATCTGCCCGCTGATGTCTGCCGGAAGTCAGGCCGGACGGACGGGCGCAGAGCGGCGATCGGCACGCGGTGAGGCACCGCGGTCGCTCGGTCGTCGTCGCTGAAGGCCGGGGCCCTGAAACATGACGCGCTGATCGTCCTGAAGGAGACAGACAGGGTTGCACCCGGAAGGGTGCGCAAACCCGATGAGGGAAGCTGCTAACACGGACCGCAACCGGCTTCAAGCGGACAATTACGGTGCCTTACCGGCCGGCCCGCCTCAGTCGCCGGGCAACAGGCGCTCCAGATAATCGAGTTCGTCCTGCGGCCGCCCGGGTTCGCCAAGGCGGCGTCGCAGTTCGTCGAGAATGCGCCGGGCCCGCTGCACGTCGATCTCGTCGGGCACTTTCACCGAATTGCCGAAATCCGGCCCGGACGAGCCGCGTTCGCGGCCGAGCGGGTCCTGATTGCCGGCGGCACGGGCGCCGCTGGGGCCGCCGGGCTGCGTGCCGTTTTCGCCGGCCATGGCCTCCGCCATCTGGTCGGCAATGTCGCGGGCACCCCGGCGCAGCGCCTCGAGGGCCTCGGTCTGGCGCTCCAGCGCATCGGCGGTGTCGGAGCGGCCCAGTGCCTCGCCGGATTCGCCCATCGCCTTGCGGGCATTGTCCAGCGCCTTGCGGCCTGCCTCGCCCTTCTCGCCTTCTCCGGCGCCGGGCAGATTGCCGAGCTGGTCCATCAGCTTGTCGAGCTGCTGCTGCAATTCGCCCTGACGGCGCCGCAGGTCATCGGGGCTCAGCGGCGCGGCCGGACCCTTGCCGGAGCCGTCTTTCCGGCTCCCGTCCGGCTGCGGCGCGGCTTGCTGCTGGCCGCCGCTTCCCTGTCCCGCTTCGCCTTGTCCGCTTTCCCCCTGACCGCCGGGGGAGGACGGAGCGGCATTCTCGTCCGCCTGCTCTCCAGTGCCGCGATCGAGGCGGTAGGTGTCGTCCATCAGGTTTTGCTGATTCTGGATCATGCGGCCGAGGGCATCGAGCTGGCCCTTGCCGCTTTGGCCGGGGCCGCCCTGACCGGGGCTGGCCATCTGCATGCCTTCCAGCATCGACTGAAGCTGCGCCAGAAGCTGCTCGGCGGCTTCCTGCTGGCCGGATTTCGACAGCCGCTCGATTTCCTTCAGCATCCGCTCCAGATCCTGCGGCGTCACCGTGCGGGCGTCGGCAGGCGGCGGAGAGGCTTGCGTGGGGCCGCGCCGGCGGGCCTGTTCGGCCAGTGCGGACAGATAGTTCTGCATCGCCTTGCGCAGCTCGTCGCTGAGGCGGGCGATTTCATCCGGCGGAGCACCGTTGCGGATTGCCTCGCGCAGCCGTTCCTGCGCGGCGCGCAGGGCGGCCGCGGCATCGCCAGCCGAGCCTTCGTCGATGGCAAGGGCAAGCTGCCAAAACTCATCCAGCAGCGGGCGCAGCGCATCGTCGTTCTGAGCCGCGACGAGGTGGTGATAGGCCATGCGCATGCCGAGATAATCGGCCGGGCGGTCGAAGATGCCATCCGGGGCGATCATCAAGGCGTCGAGTGCCTCGATGACGGCGACCTGATTGCCGGCATCGAGCGCGAGATTGCGGCGCTGCTCAACAACGGCACGGGCCAGCGGCGAGCGGAAGGCGCGTTCGGGCAGCACAATCTCGCGTACCTCGGAACGCCCCTCCTGCCCGGCCTCGTCGCGCGCCACCAGAACAATGCGCACGCGGGCGCCGGCAAACGGGTGGCTGGCGAGGTTGGCGGCGGTGCGGGCTTCGCCGCCCGTGGCCGGGCGCGGCGGCAGCACGAGCGGCATGTCCGGCGGCGGGCTCAGGGGCCGGGGTGCACGGGCATCCGGCGGCATCACCGGCGTGATTTCGGCGCGGGCGGCGGTCACGCCATAATCGTCGCCGATGCCGTAGGAAAGCACCAGAGCGCCGGTCTTGTCCACGGCCGGGTCGGCGGTCCAGCGCACGGTGGGGGCGGTGTCGCGGTCCACCGTGAAGGTCCATTCTGCCAGCGTCGAGGCGCCGTCGGTCACGCGGGCGCTGCCGTCGCCGGTCAGGATCGTGCGACGCTCGCCGGCCGGCCCGGCGGCTGCGGCAAGGACCCGCGTGCCGTGTGAATCGGTCAGGCTGACAACGCCGTCGGCGACGCCCTGCAAGCGGACGATGAGCTCGCTGCCCGCCGTCACCCGCACGTTGCGGGTGGGTTCGCGCCCGGCCTCGCCGGTAAGAAAGACCGGCGCCCGGCCGGTGTAGGCGGGCGGGGCGATCCACGCATCGAGCCGGGCCGCGCTGGCAGACGGTGTGGCGGAGAGCGGGGCGAAGGCATCCAGCAGGCGGCCGCGATAATCGACGGCGCCGGCGAACAGACCCACGAACAGTACGAGGCCGGCCAGCGTGCGCAGCGCATAGGGATCGCGGCGATAGAGCCGGGGCGCAGGCGGGGCGACCTTCAGTGCTGCGATCTCGGCTGTCACGCGCGCATGGTGTGCCTGCCACAATGCCTGCGTCACCGGGTCGGCACCATCGCCGGCAGGCCGGTCGCCGAAAGCGGTCAGGGGGCGATGTGGCCGCTGGCTGTCAGCCTCGATGCGGGCGATGGCTTCTGCCCGGCCCGGCCGGCGCACGCGGGCGAGCGCCACGACGGGGACGACAAAGGTGGCGGCGAACAGCAACAGAATGACGGCGCGCCACAACGGGGCAATCGCGGTCCACAGCCCCATCCACGACAGGCCGGCGAACAGCGCGAGAATGCCGAGCAGCAGCGCCAGCGGCGGCCAGATGCGTTCCGCCAGCAGCACCAGCCGGGCCCGGCGCACGAGACGGACGATCAGCCGCGCCGGATCCCTGTCCGTCGTGCCGGGCGCCGTGCGCGCCGTCCCGCTGTCGTTCTGGTTTCCGTCGCCCTGCCGCACGTTCACTTGCCGGAATTCACTCGCCCTGATGCAGTTGCCAGATAAGACAATCCGACCCGGCCCGCCTGCCGGAAAAGGCAGCCCCCGCGCAGCCTCAGGCCACCATCAGGTCACGACCTTTCGGCGAGAATCGGGCAGAGAGCGCCGGGTGGGCCGGAAAACGTCCCTTCGGAGGCATTTTCCGGCACCGGCAGGCCGACCCTAGCGGGCAAGCGGTGAACGCGGCGTTTCCGTCAGTCCTCAAGCCATGCCGGCACGCGGTCGAGGCCGATCAGGTCGTCATAGGAGGGGCGCGGACGCACCACGGCATAATCGCTGCCGCTGACCAGCACCTCCGGCACGAGCCGGCGGGTGTTGTAGGTGGAAGCCTGCACCGCGCCATAAGCGCCGCCGGAGAAAACCGCGATCAGGTCGCCGGGCGAAAGCGGCGGCAGCGGCCGCTTCAGGGCCAGATAGTCGCCGGTCTCGCAGACCGGGCCGACCACGTCGGCCACGCGGCGGGGGGCACCGGCAGCCGCTTCCCTCACCGGGCGGATCTCGTGATATGCCTCGTAGAGCGTGGGCCGTACGAGGTCGTTCATGCCGGCATCGACGATGACGAAGGTCTTCGCCGCGCCGTGCTTGATATAGACCACCTCGCTCACCAGAATACCGGCATTGCCGACGATGAGGCGGCCGGGCTCGAACAGCACGCGGCAGCCGAGCCGGTTGGCATGGCGCTTCACCACTCCGGCATAGGCGAGCGGATCGGGCGGCGCGGCCGCCGAATCATCATAGGGAATGCCGAGGCCGCCGCCGAGATCGACGTGCTCGATGGTGTGGCCGTCCTCGCGCAACTGGGTGATGAGTTCGCCAAGGCGCGAAAACGCGGCATCGAACGGTTCCAGCGCAGTGATCTGCGAACCGATGTGCATATCGATGCCGGTCACCTCCAGTCCCGGCAGTTCGGCCGCGCGCGCATAGGCGGCACGGGCATCCTGCCAGGGAATGCCGAACTTGTTCTCTGCCTTGCCGGTGGAGATCTTGGCGTGTGTCAGGGCATCCACGTCCGGGTTGATGCGCAGCGAGATGCGCGCCCGGCGTCCGCCGGCGGCGGCGACCGCCGAAAGCCGCTCCAGTTCCGGCAGCGATTCCACGTTGAAGCACAGGATATCGTTTTCGAGGCCGCAGGCCATTTCGCTGCGCGTCTTGGCCACGCCGGAAAACACGATGCGCTCTCCCGGCACGCCTGCCGCCAGCGCGCGCCGCAGTTCGCCCTCCGATACCACATCCATGCCGGCGCCGAGGCGGGCCAGCGTCTTCAGCACCGCCTGATTGGAGTTGGCCTTCACGGCATAGCAAACCAGCGCCGGCAGGCCTTCCATGGCACCGGAAAACACCCGGTAATGGCGCTCGATGGTGGCGGTGGAATAGATGTAGACCGGCGTGCCCACGCTGGCTGCGATTTCGCTCACCGGCACGTCTTCGGCGTAAAGGACGCCGTTCCTGTATTCAAAGTGGTTCACGACGGGAACTCATCGCAAGAAATAAGGGGCGGGCCGGCGGCATGGCCGGCCTATTTCAGCAGCGGATCGAGGATGAACTTCCGCTTCGGCGCATAGACGGCATCACCCTTGTCCACCATGTCCGGTGCCGGTTCGACGCCGGGCGGCAACTGCGGCTCGCCGCGCCGCCCGCAACCGGCGGCCGAAAGGGCCACCAGCGCCAGCGCCAGACCGGTCGCCACCCGGCGCCGCGTCACGCGGCTGTCGTTCTGCTTCATGTCGGTCAACGCCTGCTCTCCCGGACGCCCTGCCATTGCATTGCCGTGGTCGCCCGGCCCTGCGGCCGGGCGTGTCGCTCAGAGCGTATCCTTCTCCAGCCTGCGCTTCCATGCCCTCACGGCCTTGCGCACGTTGGCCGGCGCGGTTCCGCCGAACGAGGTGCGGCTTTTCACCGATCGGTCTACCGACAGCACGTCGAACACCGCGCTGGTGATGCGCGCATCGGCCTCCTGCATGGTGGCCAGCGGAACCTTTTCCAGCGGCAGGCCGGCGGCGGCCGCCGCCGCCACGATGCGTCCGGTTACATGATGGGCTTCGCGGAACGGCATGCCGATGACGCGCACCAGCCAGTCGGCGAGGTCGGTGGCGGTGGAATAGCCGTCGCCGGCCGCCTTCTTCAGCACCTTCGCGTCCGGCTCCATGTCGCGCACCATGCCGGCGGAGGCGGCGATCACCAGCGCCAGCGAGGCGAGGGCGTCGAAGGCCGGCTCCTTGTCTTCCTGCATATCCTTGGCATAGGCCAGCGGCAGGCCCTTCATGACGATAAGCAGGCTGTTGAGCGCGCCGATGATGCGGCCGGTCTTGGCGCGGGCCAGTTCGGCGGCATCCGGGTTGCGCTTCTGCGGCATGATCGAGGAGCCGGTGGTGAAGCGGTCGGACAGGCGGATGAAGCCGAACGGCGCGGAGCACCAGATCACGATTTCCTCCGCCAGCCGCGACAGGTGGACAGCTGTGATGGCGGCGGCCGAAAGAGCCTCCAGCGCGAAATCGCGGTCGGAGACCGAATCGAGCGAATTGGCGGTCGGCCGGTCGAAACCCAGCGCGGCGGCAGTGGCGAAGCGGTCGATGGGGAACGAGGTGCCGGCCAGCGCGGCGGCGCCGAGCGGACATTCGTTGAGCCGTGCGCGGGCATCGCGGAAGCGGCCGCGGTCGCGCCCGATCATCTCCACATAGGCCATGAGATGATGGCCGAAGGTCACCGGCTGGGCGGTCTGCAGGTGGGTGAAGCCGGGCATGACGGTGGCCGCGTGGTCGGCGGCCTTCTCCAGCAGTGCCTGCTGCAGGTCCTTCAGCGCATGATCGACATCGTCGACGGTGTCGCGCACCCACAGGCGGAAATCGGTTGCCACCTGATCGTTGCGCGAGCGGGCGGTGTGGAGGCGGCCGGCCGCCGGGCCGATGATGTCGGCGAGGCGCTTTTCCACGTTCATGTGGATGTCTTCCAGCTCGCGCGAGAACACGAACGTGCCGGCCTCGATTTCTGCCAGCACCTGCGCGAGGCCCGCGTCGATGGCGGCGGCATCCGCCTCGCTGACGATGCCCTGCTTGGCCAGCATCGCCACATGGGCGCGCGAGCCGGCGATATCCTGCCGGTAGAGAGCCTTGTCGAAGTCGATCGAGGCGTTGATTTCGGCCATGATGGCGTCCGGGCCGG
>DAIPYB010000063.1:0-9915 GCA_036782955.1 Pseudoxanthobacter sp.
GGCTCGCCTCGTCGGCATCGAGATCGTAGAGGCCGATGCCGGCATGGGTGTCGATTACGCGGAATGCGGCTTCCTTGCGCTTCAGGTGTTCCACGATGCGCGTGAGGGTCGCGTGCTTGACGACATCGGCGAAATTGCCGGCGTGGAAAGCGTGGCGGTAGTTCATGACAGGCGTTCCGCGGCGGGCCGCGCCGGAGGCGGGAAAGGTGGCCGGCGGACAAGCGGCGATCCGCCCGCCGGGCGGATGGGACATGAAAGCTCCGGCCCGCCGGCGGGCGGCGGGCCGGGACGGCGCGATTTCAGAGCGCGTCGTCGTCTTCGTCGTCGCTGCGGGTGCTCTTCATGGCCGAGAGCTTGGCGAACACCGCGTCGGCGTCGATTTCTTCCTCGTCGCGGGCCTGCGGGCGGTCGAAGGCGGCCAGCGCGTCCGGCGCGGTGGTCTCCTCCACCGGCAGCAGCGTGCCGGCGCCGGTACCGTCGTCCTCGCGGCGCGGTGCGGACTTGGCGGCCTTTTCCACTTCCATGTCGAGTTCGATCTGGCTGCACAGGCCCAGGCTCACCGGGTCGGACGCGGTCAGGTTCTGCGCGTTCCAGTGGGTGCGCTCGCGGATGGAGGCGATCGTGGATTTCGTGGTGCCGACGAGCCGCATGATCTGCGCATCCTTCAGTTCAGGATGGTTGCGCAGCAGCCAGAGGATTGCGTTGGGGCGGTCCTGACGGCGGGAAACGGGCGTGTAGCGCGGGCCACGGCGCTTGCTCTCCGGCACGCGAACCTTGCGGTCTGCCAGCCGCAGCACGTGGCCGCGATCCTTCTGTGCCCGCTCGATCTCCTCGCGGGTGAGCTGCCCGGTCAGAACCGGATCCAGACCCTTGATGCCCTGTGCGGTTTCGCCATCGGCAATCGCCTTGACCTCGAGGGGATGCAGTTTGCAGAAGTTTGCGATCTGCTCGAAGGTCAGCGACGTGTTCTCCACGAGCCAGACGGCGGTCGCCTTCGGCATGAGCGGCGTGGCCATCGGTCAAACTCCTCCTGTGCGCGCCCTGCGGGTCTTCCACCGCCGGGCCGTTCCTCGACATTATGTCGTATGGGGAAAGCCGTATTATAAGGGGCCCGCGGGCGGGACGCAAACGGAACCGGCGGAAAAGCGCCGGCGGCCGGCGAGCGCCGGCGGGCGGCCTTTGTGAACGGTGCCTTAACGATTGCGGCCCGGGTGTGGCCCTGCTGCGCTTGACCGCAGCGGATGGCTCGCTCATGGTCGGCCGAAGCGGATTTCCGGCCGCGCGCCGGCGGCGTGCGCCTGTCCGCAACCGTTACAGTGAGTCTGGTGCAGGGAAGAACCCGATGGCGGCACGTTCCAGTTTGGTCATGGGCTCCGTTCTGGCCTCCGTTCTGGCTGCCGCGCTGGCAGCGGGGCCGGCCGGAGCGGCCGATCTTGCCGAGCCGGAGGTGCCGCAGGCACCGGCGGCCGCCGTGCAGGGCGTTCCGGCCTGCGATGCGCCGGCCGTGCAGAGCGCGGTTGCCCGCACCATCGGCCGCGCCATTCCGTCTTATTATGACGGCGCCCGCGTGACCGGTGCGCGCGATATCGTCGAGACGGCACTGGTTGACGACAGCACCAACAAGCTGAGCCCGATGGTGCGGCGCTACTGCGCGGCCGAACTGGAACTTTCCAGCGGCACCACCAATCCGGCCTATTACATGATCCAGCAGAACGGCGGCTTCGTCGGCGTGTCGTGGAATGTCCAGACCTGCCTTGTCGACAAGGATCACTGGTATGTCTACGGCGCGGATTGCTCGACCGTGCGCAAGCCCCCGGTGATGTAAGCAGGCCATGGCGCAGCCTTCCTGCCCGCAGGCCGAAGGCGCGGCTGATCCGCGTCGCGGGCGAGGCCCGGCGTGGCGTGCCTTTTGCGCGTTTGCCGCCCTCGCCGCGGTTCTGGCGACGGGCGCGGCGCGTGCCGAAGAGGGCGGAACGCCCGGCAAGTTCGATTTCTACGTCCTGTCTCTGTCGTGGTCGCCCAGCTATTGCGCCGGCCAGAAGCCGGGTCGTGGCGGCGAGCAGTGCAACAGCGGCCGGCCCTACGCCTTCGTCGTGCATGGGCTGTGGCCGCAATATGAGCGTGGCTATCCCAGCGATTGCGTCGTGCCGGCGCCCGCGCTCGACCGGGGCGAGGTCGATGCCATGCTCGACCTGATGCCGAGCCCCGCTCTCGTGCGCCATGAGTGGAAGGCGCACGGCACCTGTTCCGGTCTCGATCCGGCGGCTTATTTTGCCGCCGTGCGCACCGCGCGGCAGGCGGTGAAGGTGCCCGCCGCCTATGGCACGCTCACCCGGCCGCTGACGACGGCGCCAAAGGCAGTCGAAGCCGCCTTTCTGGCTGACAATCCCGCGCTGAAGCCGGATGCGATCTCGGTCCAGTGCCGCCGGGATCGACTGACCGAAGTACGCATCTGCATGGACCGCGATTTTCGCTTCCGCGCCTGCCCGGAGGTGGACCGGCGCGATTGCCGTGCTCCGTCCGTGACGCTGCCGCCGGTGCGCGGCGGTCTGTGATTGGTCCCAGCGATCTGAAGTAAAAAGGCCGGGCGTGCTTCGGGCAGCACCCCGGCCTTTTCCTGTTCATATGCGTTCTATCCACGCGCCCCTTGCCCTGCGGCGCGGGTTCAGTTGCCTTTCCCGGCGATGGCGCCGGTTTCCACCACGGTCAGCGCATCGGCGTTGAGAATGCGCTTGGCAACGCGGCGCACGTCTTCCAGCGTGACGGCGTTGATGAGGTCGTTGCGCTTGTCGATGTAGTCGATGCCGAGATCGTCAAGCTGGATGCCCAGAAGCTGGCTGGAAATGCCGCCGGAGGTATCGAAACGCAGTGGGTAGGAGCCGGTGAGGAAACGCTTTGCATCGGCCAGTTCCTTTTCCGTCGGCCCTTTCTCAGCCATGCGTGTGATCTGCTCGCGGATGATCTTCAGGGCCTCGTCCGCCTTTTCCGGGCGTGTCGCGGTGCCGCCGAGGAACAGGCCGGTGTGGTCGTCCGCCGCCAGATAGGTCTCGATGCCATAGGTGAGGCCACGCTTCTCGCGCACTTCCTCAAACAGCCATGACGTGAAGGTTCCACCGCCCAGAATGTGATTCATCACATAAGCGGGGATGAAATCCGGGTCGGCGCGCAGCAGGCCGGGGCTGCCGAACTGGATAATGGTCTGCGCGGCCGGCATTTCCTTCTTCAGGCTGATGCCGGTTTTCGCCGTCACGCTGGCAATGGGCGTAAGGCTGGCCTGTGCCGGCAGGTCGCCGAAGGTCTTGTCCAGCAGTGGCCCGAGGGTGGCAGGATCGATGGCACCGACAACGGAGATCGTGAGGTTGTCGCGCGCGAAGGCGCGGGCGCGGAACTCCTTCAGGTCTGCGCGGGTCAGCGCGGAGACGCTATCCACGGTGCCGTCTCCCGGCCGGCCGTAGGGGTGATCGGGGAATGCGGCCGCCGACCACATCTGCCCCGCCACGGTGTTCGGATCCTCGTTGCCCTCGCGGATGCCGGCGATGATCTGGCTTTTCATGCGCTCAACGGGCTCGTCGTCGAACCGTGGCTCGCTCAGGGCCGCGCGCAGCATGTCGAAGGCCTGATCGCGGTAGGGCACGAGGGTCGTGAGCCGGCCGGCGAAATTGTCCGTGCCGGCGGAGAAGCCCATCTTGACGCCGAGTTCGGTGAGCTGGGTCTGGAAGGCGCTGGAATCGAGCGTGCCGGCACCTTCGTCGAGCATGGTGGAAAGCAGGTTGGCGAGGCCTTCCTTGTCGGCGGGATCCTGCGAGGAGCCGGCGCCGCGGAAGGCGAAGCTGACGGTGACGAGCGGCACCGCATCATTTTCCACCAGCCACGCCTTGATGCCGCCCGGGCTGGTGACCTGCTCGATCTTCATGGCTTCGGCGGGCAGGCCGTAAAGAGTGGCGGCGACGAAAGTGGTGGCGGCGAAGGCGCCGGCGCGTGCGCCGCCGCGGCTGAGCGCGGTGCGGGTCGCAGCCACGACAAGGCCAAGGCGCCGGAAGGAAGCAAAACGGGTCATGGCGTCTTCAGCCTTGCTGGTCGTTCGGACGGGGCGGCAGGGCGGGACCGGTGCCTTTGTGGCCGGGCACCGGCAGCAGGAGGCCGGTGACGGGGGCGGGAGAGCCGAGATAGCGCCGGGCGACCTCGTTCACCTCATCGGGCGTGACCGCGGCAATGCGAGCCGGCCATGTGCTGATGGCTTTCACATCCTGACCGGTGGCGAGCCCGGCACCGAACAGGCGGGCCAGAGCGGCCTGACTGTCCTGCGCATAGATGCTGCCGGCGATCAGGCTGCGCCGGGCGCGGTCGACCTCCTCGGCCGTCACGCCGGTCTTCAGCAGGGTTGCCAGCGTCTCGTCCATGGCCTGTTCGGCCGCCTCGGGGGTAACGCCGTCGCGCGGCATCACGTAGATCGTGAAGCGGCCTTCATCCAGCGAACCGGACTGATACCATGCACCGGCGCTGGTGGCCGGTCCGTTGTTGCGCACGAGCTTGTCGTAGAGCCGGCTGGTGGAGCCGCCGCCCAGAACCTCTGCGAGGACCGTCAGCGCGGCGACGTCGCCGTCGGGGCCGGTGTGCTCGCTGGGGGCAAGCCACGCCTGCTGAACCACCGGCTGGGCCACGCGCTCGTCAGTCAGCGAAACGGTGCGGCCAGCCGAAAGCAGCGGCACGGCGGGGCGCACACGCGGGCCCGGCTCGGCCCGGCGCGGCACCTTGCCATAGGTTTCTTCCGCCAGAGCCCGCACATCCGCGGCATTGACGTCGCCGGCTACCACCAGAATGGCGTTATTCGGGGTGTAATAGGTGTTGTAGAAATCCAGTGCGTCGGCGGTGGTCAGCTTCTCGATTTCCGGCTTCCAGCCGATGACCGGAATGGCATAGGGGTGCGTCACGTAGAGCGCGGCGGAAATCGCCTCGCCCAGTTCCGCGCCGGGGTCGTTGCCGATGCGCTGGGCGCGCTCCTGCAGCACGACCTGCTTTTCCGGCGCGACGACGGCATCGGTCAGCACCAGATTCTGCATCCGGTCGGCTTCATATTCCATCATCAGTTTCAGGTTCTCTTTCGAGACCTGTTGGTAATAAGCCGTGTAGTCGTTGGTGGTGAAGGCATTTTCCTCGCCGCCGATATCCGAAACGGTCTTGCTGAACTCGCCCGTCGGATGGCTTTTCGTGCCCTTGAACATCAGGTGCTCAAGGAAATGAGCAATGCCGGACTTGCCCGGCAGCTCATCAGCCGCACCCGCGCGATACCACACCATGTGCGTGACGACCGGGGCGCGGCGATCGGGGATGACCACCACCTGCAGGCCGTTGGCGAGCGTGAAGGTGGACAGGTCGGGCGCGATATCCGGTGCGCTGAGCGGCGCGCTGGTGGCGGCGCCGGTGGCGGCCTTGTCGGCCCATGCGGGCACCGCCGCGGCAAGCGTCAGCACGAGCGAAAGCGCCGTCAGGGAACCGATGGCGCGGCGTGGGGCGGCGGGAGAGCGGCGCAGGCCTTGTCGGAACACGGGGGAAAGACCTCGTTTCTCAGGGGCTGGGGCTGGCACACCGGGCAGGGCGGGCCGCCGCGGGAATGCGCGGCGCGAGCGGCAGTGGGCGGATCAGGCCGGCCGGTCGCGGTGGGAAGGGCAGCATCGGGGCACTTTGTGGCAGTCGTGAGCCATGAACCTTAACGATGCGTAATGTTGGCGCTTTCCACCGAAGACGTCGCCGGGCGTGGAAACAAAGACGCCGCCCGAAAGGGGCGGCGCCGAAAGGGCTGGGCAAAGGCAGGCACGCGAACCGGCAGGTTGGCCGGTGGCAGGATCACTGCTGGGTGGACGTGCCCGAGCTGGTGGTGCTGCCTGAGGCGTCTTCCTTGACATAATTCGGCTGGCTGGCCTGACCCTGCATGTTGTCCTGCGGCTTTTCAGGCTTGTAAACCTGAAAGACGTTTTTCTTGTACTTTGGAATTTCGCCGCCGCCTGCCGGCTGCAGATAGCCCTCCGGCGGCTGGACGAGATATTTCCGCTTGGCGCTCGGGCCGACCTCGATCGTCGAGGAATCTTCCTTCGGCTTGTTGAGGGTGACGGACTGCATGTCTGGCGAGCGCAGCGGCGCGGCGGCCTGCTGGTCGGTCTGGTTCTGGCCGAATGCCTTCTGCCCGCCGCCGGCAATGCGCGCGCCCTGCACCTCGCCCGGTGTGGAGCGTTCGGCTTCCTTGTCCATCAACTGCCCGCCGCGCAGGCCCTTGGTCTTCGCATCGCCCGGCGAGGGCTGGGCGGCCTGCTTGTCCGGGTCGTTCGGCCATGTGCCGGCGGCCGCCACCTGCGGTCCGCTGTCGGGCTGGGGCAGGGTGTTGAGCGTGGGCGGAATGGCCAGCGGCGAACGCGGGGTATAGTCCACCGGCACCGGCGGCGGATCGATGATGCCGGCGCCCGTCAGCAGGCGCTTGGCCAGCATGCCACTGCCGTTGCCTTCGAGCTGCTGCTGCTGGAGAGCCACGTCATCGCTGTAATAGTTGCCGTTCATCGGCGAACTGCAGCCGGCAAGCGCCAGCACGGTCCCCGCGAACAGCACGGTGGTGCCGGTTCGTGCAAACAACTGTCGATGGCTCACCATCAATGTTCCGATCCGCCTTGGCTCCGCTCCGGGGCGACACGTGGTTGTGCCGTCCCGCCGGCGGAGTCCCTGCCGCCTGTCCGATTCGACCCCCTGGCCAAACCGGTTTCCTGCCCGCTGTTCACGAGACCGTGGCTTTGCGGCATCAATACGACGCCGCCATTCCTGCACAACAAATCCGGCCGCACAATGAAATACAGCCCGCCCGCGGGCCTGTCAGCCGCGCGTGCGCCGCGAGCGCAGGGAATCGAGCACAAGGCCGACAGCGCCGGCCACGATCGCCACGTCAGCGATATTGAACACATACCACGAGAATGAGCCGACGTGGAAATGCACGAAATCCACGACCGCGCCATAGACGATGCGATCGATGCCGTTGCCGATGGCGCCGCCGATGATGAGGCCGAGCGACAGCGCCGACAGCCAGTGGCGGGTGCGGGCCAGCCACACGCCCAGCGCCACCACTGCGATGACGGTGATCGCCGCCAGACCCCAGCGCCCGATGGCCGTTTCCTGCTGGAAAAGGCCGTAGGAGATGCCCCGGTTCCACACCAGCACGATGTCGAGCACGCTGGAAAGCCGGAAGCCTTCCGTCTCCGTCAGGCCCATCACGTTGAGCAGCGTCAGCTTCAGCGCCTGATCGGCGACGAGCACGACAAGCGCGACCAGCGCGCCGAAGCGGGCAGGGGCGGAAAGGCGCCCCGCCCGGCCGGTGGTGGAATCGGTTGCCATGCTGCCGTCGTCTCCTGTCTGCCTCAACCGGCGTGCGCGGCGTCGAACTCGCGCAGCGCCGCGGCATCGCGCGGGGTCACGTCGGGATAGTCCGGGTCGGACCCGACATCCGGCGAGATCTTCCACGAGCGGGCGCACTTGCGACCGGCTGCCCGCGCCGGCACCACCGCCACCCCGGTCACATCGTCGAGCCGGAAGGCTTCCGCCGGACCTTCGCCGGCCTCAAGCGTGGCGCCGGAGGTGATGACGACATCGGCGAAATCGACGCTCTCGCACAGCGCCTTCAGCGCCGGGTCGGCAATGAAGACCACGGGGTGGGCCTCCAGCGACGAGCCGATGCGCTTCTCACGCCGCTCGATTTCCAGCGCACCGGTCACGACGCGGCGCACACTGCGCACGCGGCGCCACTTTTCCGCCAGCGCCTCGTCGCGCCATTCGGCCGCAATGGCCGGGAACTGGCGCAGATGCACCGAGCCGGTTTCCTCCGGGTGCCGCGACAGCCACGCCTCCTCGATGGTGAAGGGCAGCAGCGGGGCAAGCCATGCCGTGAGGCTGGTGAACACCTTCTCGATGACGGTGAGGGCTGCCCGCCGGCGCAGCGACGAGGCCGGATCGCAGTAGAGCGCGTCCTTGCGCACGTCGAAATAGAAGGCCGACAGATCGACGTTCATGAAGGCGGAGAGCGCAGCCACGATGCGGCGGAAATCGAAGGCGGCGTAACCCTCGCGCACCACCGCGTCCAGTTCGGCGAGGCGGTGCAGGATCAGCCGCTCCAGTTCCGGCATGTCGGCGAAGGCCACGTCGTTGCCGTCATAGTGGGCGAGCGAACCCAGCATCCAGCGCAGGGTGTTGCGCAGCTTGCGATAGGTGTCTGCCGTGGTCTTCAGGATTTCCGGCCCGATGCGGCTGTCGTCGGAATAATCGGCGGACACCACCCAAAGGCGCAGGATATCGGCGCCGTACTGCTTGATAACGTCCTGCGGGGCAACGGTGTTGCCCAGCGACTTCGACATCTTGCGGCCTTCCTCGTCCATGGTGAAACCATGGGTGACGACGGCGTTGTAGGGTGCGCGCCCGCGCGTGCCGCAGCTTTCCAGCAGCGACGAATGGAACCAGCCGCGATGCTGGTCGGAGCCTTCAAGGTAAACGTCCGCCGGCCACTTCAGGTCCGGGCGCTGCTCCAGAACGAAGGCATGGGTCGAGCCGGAATCGAACCACACGTCGAGAATGTCGAGCACTTTCTCGTAGGCAGCCGGATCGTATTCGGGGGCGAGGAAGCGGGCGGCGGCGCTGTCCTCGAACCACGCATCCGCGCCTTCTGCCCTGAAAGCGGCGAGGATACGGGCGTTGACCGCCTCATCCTTCAGGACGGCACCGTTTTCCTTGCTCACGAACACCGCGATGGGCACGCCCCACGCGCGCTGGCGCGAAACGACCCAGTCGGGCCGCGCCTCGATCATGCCGCGCAGGCGGTTGCGGCCGGCATCGGGCACGAAACGGGTGGCATCGATGGCGTTGAGCGCGCGGGTGCGCAGGGTGTCGCCGGGCGCCTCCAGCGCCTTGTCCATGGCGATGAACCACTGCGGCGTGTTGCGGAAGATGACCGGCTTCTTGGAGCGCCACGAATGCGGATACTGGTGCTTGATGCGCCCGCGCGCCAAAAGCGCGCCGGCCTCGCGCAGCGCCGCGATCACCGCCTCGTTGGCATCGCCCTTCTCGCCCTTGTCGGTATAGACCCGGCGGCCGGTAAACCCAGGGGCTTCCTTCGTCAGGAAGCCGTCGGCATCGACGGTATAGGGAATGCGGGTGTCGATGCCGCGGGCGTCGAGCGCGCCCTTGTTGGCCATCCACACCTCGAAGTCGTCCGTGCCGTGGCCCGGTGCGGTATGGACGAAGCCGGTGCCGGCCTCCTCCGTCACGTGGTCGCCGGCCAGCAGCGGCACCACGAAACCATAGCCCAGCGTCGCCAGCGGATGCGCCGCTTCAAGACCGGTCAGCGTCTCCGCCGCCACATCGGCCCGGCGCTCGAAGCCGGTCACGCGCGCCGCCTTGAACACGCCTTCGGCCAGAGTATCGGCCAGCACCAGCTTCTCGCCCGGCAGCGCCCAGTTGTCGGCCGGGGCATCGGTGATCTCATAGAGACCGTAGGAGATGCGCGGCGAAAATGCGATGGCGCGGTTGCCCGGCATGGTCCACGGCGTGGTGGTCCAGATCACGACCGCCGCACCGGCAAGCTCCGCCGGCGCATTGCGGAGCGGGAACTTCACGAAGATCGTGTCCGACTGGTGATCGTGATACTCGATTTCGGCTTCGGCAAGCGCGGTCTTCTCCACCACCGACCACATCACCGGCTTGGAGCCGCGATAAAGCTGGTCGCTCACGGCGAATTTCATCAGTTCGCCGGCGATGATCGCTTCGGCCGCGAATGCCATGGTGGTGTAGGGGTGGTCGAAATCGCCGACCACGCCGAGGCGCTGGAATTCCTCGCTCTGCACGCCCACCCAGTGGGCGGCGAACTGGCGGCATTCCTTGCGGAACTCGATG